>JAYUOR010000131.1:0-2010 GCA_043760765.1 Planctomycetota bacterium
GCCGAGGCCACGAGCCGCGACTACAACCACCTCCTCGCGACGGTCATCCGCAACTTCGACATCGAGTAGCCCATGCACGCGCTGAATCGCGGCGGACAAACGCTGCAGCTCGGCGCATCTCTCTCTACACTGGCCTTTCCTCTACTGCCCAACACAACCGAATCGACTCCATGGCAAGACGCACTACCGAACAACAGATCCTCGACCTCCAGGCCAAGATCCAGTCCATCCAAGCGCGCGCCGAACGCAAGAAAGTCAAAGCCAACCCGGCGGTCAAGTTCATGGCGATGGGCCTGCGCTCGATCGACAAGGCGCTGAATTCGACCGACGACCAGGTGCTCAAAAAGGCGCTGGATGAGGCACGGGCAACGGTTGCTTCATGCCTGGCGTTGACCGGCGTAAAGAAGGGCCTGGGGCAGAGGACGCTGACGCCGAGAGCGCCGGCGGGGGCTCGTTCCGGTGCGAGCTCTACGGAAAATGGCGCCCATGCCGCGCAGCTCGACGCCAACGACCTTATTGCCTTCCTGCGCACCAACCCTGGCAGCAGCTCCGAGACGATCACGAAGCAGTTTGCGACCGACGCTGCCACGCTGCGCGGCGCGATGCGCACTCTCCTCGATCAAGGCAAGGTCACGACGAAGGGTCAGAAGCGCGGGACGCGGTACTTCGTGGGCGTGTAGGAACTCCAGCATTCGCTTGCCCATGAGCAACCTTGAGGCTAGCCCAGTCGATGTACTCGTGGACGCCTATCAGAGGCTGCCCGACCGCATCCTGCCATGCGTTGAGGCAGCAGTGTTTGAGAAGCAGTTCAGGTCAGTTTTCACTTCGCGGGCCGCCATGGAAGCAAGCCACTTGGTGTACGCCTGGATTGCCGAGAGAACGATTCCCAGGCTGCGCGGGAGCTCGAAGATTGTCTACATCGGGAAGACAGACTATTCGCTGTCAAACCGGCACGCCCGCTACGCCGCCCTTGAGGCAAAGTGGAAGAACTGGGATCGGTACGAACACATCCTGAAGGAATTCGGAGCAGTTACAGTTCACTTCGCTCTCGTGCCCAGAGTCGAAGATCCGCGCGTACATGAACGCAGGCTCCTCGAGGAGTACATGCGTGCTCACTTGGAGGTCCCGCCGCTGAATCGATCCACAACGTAGGTTTCTGCGAGGTCACTTGTGCAGGACCGGCTCGGGGGAATCGCCGGAACTCAGCGTCGACTTGGGAGTGGTTGTCCGACCTCGGCACTGCTGCCATATGCTGGATTGCATGGCATATCCTTCGCCGCAGTGGAAGCAATGGGTTGAGACGCTCAATCAGATCGGCAACGCAATAACCGCGCTGCACGGGAAGCGCGCGATTTGGCGTAGCTATCAGGAGCACGGAAAAGCTGGGATGGCCTCCGACGAAGACGGGCCGTTTCACGACTGGATGATCCGGAACTACGCCGACTCGGTGACGATTGGAATTCGCCGAGTCATCGACGATGACAGGCGAGTTCGGTCCCTGGTACGCCTCCTGAGGGACATCGAAAAGCGATCGGGCGAAATCACGATGGCGGCGTTCCAATCGCTGTGGGCGGACGCCCCCCACCTGGCAGTTGTAGCTCCCAGTTGCTTCGAGCGAATCACGGGCACAAGATCGGTGCTGCCTTCCAGCGTTCCCCGGAACGATCGTGTTCAACTCAAGCTTCGACTTCGGCAACTAGAGAATTGGACGAACACCCGGATTGCACACACCGCGTCCGGCAATCCTACCGGCGATGACCTGACGTAAAGGGAGGTCGATGAGGCCCTCGATCTTCTGGAGGAGGTCTACCAGAAGTACCACTTGCTCCTGACGGCGGTCGACCTCCTGAAGTGCGAGCCAACCTACGCCCAATTCTACGAAGATGCGATCCTCCGACTCTTCGGCAAGGGCTGCCGAACTCCGCGCGGGCGATGAACAAGTCCCGCGCCTTGACCGCGGCCACCATGCGGACCTCGGTGATCACTCTGCACTCGTAGCCGTCGGAGGCG
>JAYUOR010000132.1:0-4984 GCA_043760765.1 Planctomycetota bacterium
GTACTCCGACGCCGCCGCCAAGCGCGTGCGCATCCAATACGGGGGCAGCGTGAAGGCTGACAACATCAAGGCCCTGATGGCTGCGCCCAATGTCGATGGCGCACTTGTCGGTGGCGCTGCACTACAATCCGAAGCGTTCCTCGGCATCGTCGAGGCCGCGCTCTAACTCCGTTCGCGTTCGAGAAAAAGCATGTCGCTCATCATCACGCTCCTGTACTTCCTGTTCATCCTGGCGGCGATCGTTCTGATCGTCGTAATTCTGCTGCAAGAGGGCAAAGGCGGTGGCTTCGGCCAAGCCCTTGGCACAAGCGGCCAGGAAACCTTCGGCGCAGGCGCGCGCGGCATCAACACGTTCACGGCGGTCTGCGTCGGCGTGTTCCTAGCCAGTGCGATGCTGATCACGATCATGAACCGCGTGCAGCTCACCCAAGGTGCATTCGGCGACGGGGCCCCCAGCGAACTCGACACGCCCGCTCCGGGCGGCGACGGTGCCGCACCGCCGGCCGGAACGACTCCGCCGCCCGCAAATCCGCCGTCTTCGACCCCGCCGACTGACGGCAAGTAAGTCCATGGAGGCCAACGCGGTCCTCGATCTGTTCCGCTCGAGCCGCGCGCTGCTCGAAGGGCACTTTCAGTTGTCGAGTGGCCGCCACTCCAACCAGTACTTTCAGTGCGCGCTTTTGCTCGCGCATCCCAAACACGCGGAGACGATGGCGCGCGAAGTCGCGTCGCGCCTGACGGTCAAGCCAGAACTGGTGATCGGTCCCGCTCTCGGCGCGGTTGTTTGGTCCCAGGAAGTCGGCCGCGTGCTCGGCTTGCGCGCGTTCTTCTCCGAGCGCGTCGCCGGCGCAATGTCGCTGCGTCGAGGCTTTGAGCTCAAGCCTGGTGAAAAACTTTTGGTCGTCGAAGACGTCCTGACCACCGGCGGCTCTGTGCGCGAAGTGCTCGCGCTCGTGCGCCAACTCGGCGCCACGCCGATCGGCGTCGCTTCGATCGTCAATCGCTCGGGCAAGCAGAATCCCTTCGAGGCCGAGGGCCTGCCCTTCACGGCGCTCGCCGAAGTCGAAGCCGTGTCCTGGGATCCGGCCGAGTGCCCGCTGTGCAAGTCCGGCGAGCGTGGCCCCGCGATCAAACCCGGCAGCCGTCCTGGCGCCGCGAAGTCGAAGGCCTGAGTCCATGCGCTCGATGACAGGTTTCGGCGCGGCCTTGCTCGAACTGGGCGGCGTCTCGATGCGCGCCGAGGTTCGCACAGTGAACCACAAGCACCTGCAAGTGAAGTTGCGCCTGCCGAACGAGTTCATGGAACTCGAGCAGGAAGTCGAAGCGCTGGTCAAGAAGCGCCTCGACCGCGGCTCGGTGGCCTTGAACATCAGTCTCGCAAGCAGCGCTCGCGCCGGCGGCCCGCAGGTGCAGCCCCAGGTCGCGCAGCAATTGCAGCGCGATCTGTACAAGTTGGCGAAGCAACTCGGCCTCGAGCCAAAGCTTTCGCTCGACGTGCTGGCTCAACTGCCCGGCGTCGTCGCGCATGGGGCCGAAGCGCCGCGCACACTGGAGCGCGAGCGCAAGCTGCTGCTCAAGGTGACCGAGGCCGCGCTTGAAGCGCTCGAGGAAATGCGCGAGACCGAGGGCCGCGCCTTGGCCCTGGACCTCAAGAAGAATCGCAAGGTGCTCGAGCGTCTCGCCGGGCAGATCGAAAAGCGCATGCCGCTGATCGTCAAGGAGCACCACGCGGCCTTGACGCGTCGCGTCGAGGAACTGCTCGGCAATCGCGGCACCGTCGCGCCCAACGACCTCGCCCGCGAAGTCGCCTTGCTCGCCGACAAACTCGATGTCGCCGAGGAACTTTCGCGTCTGCAAAGTCACTTCGACCAATTCGACGCCATCCTCGCCCGCCCCGGCCCGGTCGGACGCCCGTTGGATTTCCTGGTGCAAGAATTGTTGCGCGAGACGAACACGATCGGCTCGAAGTGTGTCGACGCCGAGGTGGCGCACGCAGTCGTCGAGATGAAGACCGCGATCGAGCGCTTGCGCGAGCAGGTGCAAAACATCGAATGAAGAGTGCCGCGCGCAAGGGCACGATGCTCGTGATCTCCGGCCCCTCCGGCAGCGGCAAGACCACGATCTGCAAACGCCTGCTCGAAGACCCGCGCGTGCGATTTTCAGTCTCGGCCACCACGCGCTCGCCGCGACATGGCGAGGTCGACGGCCGCGATTATCACTTCCTGTCGCGCGAGCAGTTCAAGACATTGATGGCCGAAGGCGCCTTCATCGAGCACGCCGACGTCTACGGCAACATGTACGGCACGTTGCGCAAGCCGATGCAGGAAGCGCTGGACCGAGGCGAGGTCTATCTGCTCGAGATCGACGTGCAAGGGGCGCTGCAACTGAAGACGCTGGGAGAACCGGGCATTTACGTGTTCATCGCGCCGCCGGACTTCGACGAACTGCGCCGGCGTTTGACCGCGCGCAAGACCGAAGCGCCCGACGTGCTCGAACGCCGCCTGAAGAAAGCCGAGGACGAGTGGCGCGAGCGCAATAAGTACGACTACATCGTGGTCAACGACAAGCTCGCAGTCGCGGTTACTGAGATCCGGCGTATTGCCGGCCTCGACGCTCGATAGGGCAGCAGCCTGAACGAGAGAATCGTCCATCAGGTGGCTGATAATCGTCCGCGCGAGTGCTTGATCGACGCCATGCTCGCAGCCAAATTCTCCCCGCGTACCGCCACGAACTACAAGTAGCACCGCGATGTCTTGGTGCCCTAAAGCCGTAGAGAATTGCCCGGCTCGTCAGGTACTCTTGGCTCGCACGCCATGCTCCAGGAAATCGTCGAACTCTCCGGGCACCTGATCGACTCGGACATTTTGCGCAAGACCTTTGCGCGCATTGTCGAGGACGGCGCGCGAGTTCGAGGTGCTCGAGTTCACGATCGGCAAGACCAACAAAGAACCCTCTTCGGCGCGACTCGCGGTTCGCGCGGCCGATCCGCATGCGCTCGATCGCATCCTGGAGAGTCTCGCGTACTTGGGCGCGTCGAGCAGCGTCATGGACGCGCGTTTCGCGCCGGCGGAAGCGAACGGGATTTTGCCCGACGAGTTTTATTCGACCACCAACTTCGAGACGGTCGTGCGCATCGAAGGTGCCTGGCGCAAAGTGCGCGCGCAGAAAATGGATTGCGCGCTCGTGCTGCGCGAGAACGAACCCGTGTGCGTCAAGCAACGCCTTGTTCGCCGCGCTGAAGCGGTGCTCTTGCGCGGTGGCGGCGTGCGCGTCGTGCCGCCGCAGCGCAGTCGCGCTTATTCGGTTTTCGGCTTCATGTCGAACGACGTGTCGTCGGAGGTCAACAAGGGCATCGCCATCGCAGGGATCGCGCGCGAGATGAAAGCGGTGCGCGAACAGGGCAAGCGGATCGTGCTCGTCGCGGGACCCGCGATCGTGCATTCGGGCGGCGATGCGGCGCTTGGAGGGCTGGTGAAGTCGGGCTGGATCCACGGCTTGCTCAGCGGCAACGCTTTTGCGACGCACGATCTCGAGAAGGCCATCCTGAAGACTTCGCTCGGCGTATGTCAGCTGAGCGGCCGCGCGGTCGAGGGCGGCAATCGCAACCACCTCTTCGCCATGAACGCGGTCAATCGCTGCGGCGGAATCCGCCAGGCGGTCGAAGCAGGGCTGGTGAAGCGCGGCGTCATGTTCGAACTCGTGCGTGCGAAGGTGCCCTTCGTGCTGGCCGGTTCGATTCGCGACGACGGGCCGCTCACCGACGTGATCTGCGACATTCGCGAGGCGCAGATGGCCTACGCCGCCGCGCTCGAGAATTGCGGCATGTGCCTGATGCTCGCATCTGCGCTGCACTCGATCGCGGTCGGCAATCTCTTGCCCGCGAGCGTCAAGACCGTTTGCGTGGACATGACCGAGAGTTTGCCGACCAAGCTGGCCAACCGCGGAACGATGCACGCGCTCGGTCTGGTCACAGACGTTGGCTTCTTCCTCGAGCGCCTCGAATTGGAACTCGCCAAGCAGGCATGAAAAAAGGCGGGACGGCCCGTGAGCCATCCCGCCTCGTACACGTTGCCCGGTCTCAGACCTTGCGCAGCTTGTCGATCGCCTCCTGGGCGTCTTTCGCGGCCGCATTGCCGCTGTTGTCGGTCTTGATCTTCTCGAGTCGCTTCAGGACCCCGACAAGTTCCTTCTTCTTGATCTTCTCGCTGACGATGTCGCGCACCTGCTTCTGAGCCGCGATCACTTTCTGCGCGTCCTTGTCCGCGGCGAGATCCTTGAGCATCGTCGCCAGTTCGGTTTCCTCCGGCAGACCCTTGAGGTCCTTGACCAGATTCGCGCCGTCCTCGCTCGCGCCGAGAAAATTGCCCGCCGTCTTCATCGCGTTGATCGCTTCGACGCGGCTCTTGACCACGCCTTGCACCGCGGCGACGAGACCTTCGCCGCTCGCGCCGGCTTTTTGCGCCAAGGCAATCGCCTGGGCGAATTGACGCTTGGCCAGCAGTTGGGCCGCGGGCTGCAGGGCCGGCTCCCATTCCCAGGGCAACTTGATCAGGGCTCCGCTCAGCGCCTTGTCGATGTCAGCCCCGGTCAGATTACCAGGGTGACCGTCCCAGACGATCTTGCCACTGGGATTGAAGAGCACGGCGTGCGGAATACCGCTGACGCCGCAGTAGGCCGACCACTTCCCGCCCTTGTCGTAGCCGTAGGCGTACTTCACGCCCTTTTCGGCAATCCACTTCTCGGTATCACCCACGCCTTCACTGGTCACGCCAATGACAGTCAGTCCCTTCGCACCGTACTCCGCCTGGAGTTCGTTGAGGTGCGGGACTGACGAGCCGCAAGGGCCTCACCAGTAGGCGAAAAATTCGACGAGCACGGCTCGTCCGATGTAATCGTCGAGCGACTTGGCCTTGGTCTGCGCGAGGCCTTCGATCGGAATCGCGGGCATGGACTTGCCGACGACTCCTTCCGCGGGCGCGAGCGA
>JAYUOR010000133.1:0-2006 GCA_043760765.1 Planctomycetota bacterium
CTCGCCTGGCCCTGCGCCGCTTCGAGGCGCGCTTCCGCTCGATGGAGCAGGAACTGGCGCGGCCGCTATCGGAGTGCTCCCTGCCCGAGATGATGGCGGCTTGGGGCCGCGCCAAGGAGCGTGTCGGCTGAATGCGCCGACTTCGCCCTTGACTACTTTGCATTGCAAAGTAGAATGAGGTCAGGCCGACAGCCGGCTCCAACAAGAGGTACTCCCATGTCCACCCTGGCGCGCGTTTCGAAGCTCTACAAGTTCCATGCGATCGATGGGCAGCGCTCGGCGGTGCTCGCCGATGTCAGCTTCGAGGTCGCCGCCGGCGAGTTCGTCTGCATCATGGGGCCCTCGGGCTCAGGCAAGTCGACGCTGCTGCAATTGATGTCGGGGCTCGACGAGGCCGATGGGGGCGCGGTCGAACTGGCGGGCAAGACGCTCAGTGCGCTTTCCGACCGCGACCGCACGCTGTTGCGGCGCGAAACCATCGGGCACGTCTTCCAGTTTTTCAATCTGCTGACGAATCTGACGGTCCTGGAGAACGTGGCTCTGCCGTTGGCGATCGCGGGCAAGCGCATCGCCGATCAAGAGGCGCCTGTGGCTGAGCTGCTCGCGCGCTTTCACCTGGAGCACAAGCACAACGCTTTTCCGCATCAACTGTCCGGCGGCGAGATGCAGCGCGTTTCGATCGCGCGCGCCCTGGTCGGCGGACAGCCGCTCTTGTTGTGCGACGAGCCGACCGGGAATCTCTCGCAGAAGGCCGGCGCGGAAGTGATGCAATTGCTGCGCGAGATCGTCGACAACGACCATCGTTCCGTGCTGCTGGTCACGCACAATCCGCGCGACGCGGCCTTTGCCGATCGGGTGCTTTTCCTGGTCGACGGATCGCTGCACGCTGAGGGCGCGCTGCGCGGACCGGGCCTGACGGTCGAACAGGTGCACCAGGCCCTGAGCGCGCTGCAGATCTGATGGGAGTTTCCGCACTGCTCGCGCGCAGGAATCTGACGCGCAAGTTCTCGCGCACCGTATTTTCCATTCTGGGGATCGCGGTCGGCGTCGCCACCGTGGTCGGAGTCTTCACGCTCGATCACAACACGATCGTCGGCCGCTCGAAGCTGGCCGATTCGGGCTGGCAGGCCGAGATCGAAGTCAGCCCCAGCGCAGCCGTCGCGGATCCGTCATCCGCGCTGGCGAAAGTTCCCGGCGTGACCGCCTACGCCGCCGCGTTCCAGAACGAGGTCGTGCTTTTCGTCCCGGGCACTGACCGTTCTGCGCGCGCGCACGTGGTCGCGATCGAACCCGAGCACGCCGCCGACATCGGAGCCTTTGCTCTGCAGTCAGGAAGCACGCTCGAAAAGGGCAGCCAGGACGCCGGCGTTTTGCTCGGCGACGAGCTGGCGCGCGTGCTCAAGGTCAGCGTCGGCGACAAGCTCTTGCTGGCGCGCCCGCGCGTCGAACCGGGCAAGGAATGCGTCGACGGCCAATGGGTGGATAAGTCCTCGCCAAACGTCAGGCATCCAAATCCAAAGACGCGCGAGTTCAGCGTGCTCGGGATTCTCGCGCGCGAAGGCGTAGGTCGGCTTTCGCGCGGCGAGGTCGCGGTCATCGACTATCGATTCGGTGTGCAGCTCTTCGAAGGCGCGCACATCGATACGCGATACTGGCTCAAACACGACGCCTCGATCAATCTCGAGCGCATCCAATCCGCGCTCGGCCGCGCCTGGTCCTACGACCTGAAGAAGAGCGTGATCATCGGCCAGGCCGCCGACGAGCGCGCCTTCCGCAACGGTGTGCGCTTCGCCGGGCTGTTCGCGATGGTGCTCGGCCTGTACGTGATCTTCCACACGCTTTCGATGGCGCTGATCGAACGCGTGCGCGAGATCGGCATCCTTCACGCACTCGGCGCCAGCCGTGGACAGATCGCGCGCATTTTTCTCACGGAAGCACTCGCGGTCGCGCTGCTCGGCGGTGCATTGGGACTCTTCAGTGGCCTCTACGGCGCGCGCGAATGCCTG
>JAYUOR010000134.1:0-4979 GCA_043760765.1 Planctomycetota bacterium
GTGGTACTCGACCGGATCCTCAGCAGTGATGATCTTGACGTCGGGCCGATTGAGCTCGCCGAGCGCCGCGTAGAGCGTCGTGGTCTTGCCCGATCCCGTCGGGCCGGTGACCAGCACGATGCCGTTCGGCCGCGAGATCAGGCGCTTGAACCAAGCGTAGTCCTCGCCCTCGAAGCCAAGTTGTTTCAGCGACACGAGGTTCGAACCGCGGTCGAGCAAGCGCAGCACGATCGATTCACCGTGCGAGGAGGGCAAGATCGAACAGCGCACGTCGACAGGCCGGCCTTTCAGTTCGAGCTCGATACGCCCATCCTGGGGCTTGCGCTTTTCGGCGATGTCCATCGAGGCCATGATCTTGAGCCGCGACAAGAGCGGCAGCGCCAGGTGCGGCGGATGGTCGGCGATGTCGCGCAACATGCCGTCGATGCGAAAGCGCACGCGCACGCGCGAATTCGACGGCTCGATGTGGATGTCCGACGCGCGCATGTTCATGGCGTCGTTGAACATGCGCGTCACCAGGCGCACGATCGGCGCGTCGTCGCCCTCATCACCGGAACCGGCTTCGGCGCCCATGGAGCGCGCCACGTCGACTTCGGCGGCCTCGCCATAGTGCGCGGCAATCGCGTTGCGCAAGGCGGTCGGCGCCGCCAGTGCGCAGCCGACTTCGCCACCGACCTGGAAAGCCAGCTGGTCGACGACGATGCGCTTGAGCGGATCGTCGATGGCGACGATCAATTTGCCCGCTCGCTCGGCCACGGGAAGCACTTGCTGTTCGCGCGCGAACTCGGCCGGGATGCGCTCGAGCAGTGCCGGCAGCACCTTCTTACCCGTCGAGAGGTCGACGAAGGGCAGCCCGTTGCTCTTCGCAACAACTCGATAGAGGCTCGACTCGTCGAGGAATCCCAGGCGCAGAATCGCATCCTCCAGTTTGAGCGTCCCACCGCGCTGCAGCGCCTGGGCTTCGCGGAACTGTGCCTGGGACAACAGGCCTTGGAGCACCAGGAGCTCGCCGAGGGATTGAGACACGCTGCGGGTTTCTAGTCGTCCTGGTGGGATCGGGGACAACTCGCAGTCTAGCAGGACAAGGCACGCCGAATGAACACTGCCCGCGCTCGCCGCAATGGCGAGCGCGGGCAGCGAGGTCTTCGCTCAGCGCCGCTGCGTGCGGCGCGCGCGATCAGTTGCCCTTGCCGACCGGGGCGGGGGTCGGCAACGGCGTCGGCACCGGCGTCGGCGCCACCGGAGCATTCGCACGGCAAACGCCGGAGAACAACACCGCAACGGTCGGACGGGCGGGGTGACCGGTTTCAATCATCACTCGGCCCTGGAAGGCGGAGTCCGAACCGGGAGGCATGCCCTTGAGCGTCACGTCGATGTCCATGGTCTTGCCGTCGGCGGAGGGCTTGGCCACCGCCTCGAAGTACTCCGCCCAGCGGAACTCCGGAACCGTGTCGCTCTGGCCCTTGAAGGCAATCGACTTGGGCTGCGTGAGCTGAAACTTCGGGTCGTAGCAGGAGATCTTGAGCGTGCGCGTCAATGCCTGCCCCGGACGAACGAGTCCAAAGGAAAGATATTGCGGCTCGAATGAAATCAGGCCGCGCACGCGCGCCTGGACCATGACCGAAGCGCCGTAGGCGGGCGCCTGGCCGTCGGGACCGACCGGCGCGCCGGCAACCAACTGGTCCGAGCGCAGTTGCACCGGGTAGCCCATGCTGCCTTCGCGGCAATCCGGCCCCATCGTGACCTTGATTTCCCAACGGTCCGCTGCGCCCTCGGCGTCGGCGTTCATCGGCTTGATCTCGACCTTGATCCCCGGGATCACGCCGATGGCGTCCTGACGCAGTTTGAACTTGCCACCGCGCTTGCACGTGATCGTCGCCGTCTGTTCGCGAGTGTCGGTGGTCGACATCTCGCCGAAGTCGAGTTGTGCGGGCGTCGAGGCGAAGTACGTGTCGACCATTGCGGCCAACCCCAGGGTCACGATCGTGCGCGGATCGTTGCACTGGATGTTGATCTTGGACTGCGCCTGATTGTGCTTGTTCTTCGTGTTGAGCTCGGCCTCGATCTGCACCTTCTTGCCGGCAGCGATCTTGTCGCCGTAGGTGTAGTTCACGAACTCGCCGCTGTCGGCTTCCACCTTGACGTGGCTGATCGTGCAACCACAGGACGGCTTGGCTGAATTGATGATCAGCGGATTTTCGCCGGTGTTCTTCATGTCGAAGGTGTAGCGCGCGATCTCGCCTTCGATCATCGCACCGAAGTCGTGGTCGACGATCGGGCACTCGAGCCGGACCTTGGGATCTGGCGGCGCGATGGGAACGCCGGCGTCCTGGGGAGGAATGGCAACCGGCGGCGGAACTTGGCCGGGGCGAGTGGTGGTAGCTCCGTTGGCTCCGCTGGCCGTGACCGGCGTCTGGGTGCCTGGCACTGGAACCGGGGTCTGCGCGACGGGAGGCGGAAGCGGCGTGCTCGTCACGGGAGTTTGCGCCGCAAGAGCGGCCGGAGCGAGCAGGGCCAAGGCGAAGCCCGAACGGCGGGCCCAGGTAAGGATCGGATTCATGATGAGTTGGGTCTCCTAGGATTGAACAAGTAGTGTACGGCGGATTCCGGCCCCGTCCAAAAGTGACTGGGACAGACTGAACACAGGACCGCGCACGGTAGGTGCCGGTTGCATGGAAGTTCGTGCGGCGTACGATCCGCCGGCATGGAAAACCGCTTTGGCTCGCAGGCTCGTCGGCAGGCAGGCGGTCGCCAGTGGAGCCGGGCGGCCCGGATTCCCTGGGCTTCGGCCCTGCTCTGCTGCAGCCTGCTTTTCGGAGGCGGATGCTGCCTGGTGCGACCTCCGGACGCCGAGACGATCTACGCGGCCGGAAACGGCGGCTGGCGCACACCCGAAGCGGCCTTCGAGACCTTCCGCGTGGCGTTTGGCGCGGACATGCCCCTGCTCGAATACAGGTGCTTTTCCGAGGAATTTCGCCGCGACCAGACCCTTTCCTACCAGACCTACCGGGTGGCCCGGCAGAAACTGATCGATGCCCACCCCCTGCTCGCCCTGCTGGCCAAGGCAGAGGTCGTCGAATCGAAGGAACTGGGTGCGAGGAGGCATAGGTTGATCGTCGAGGTGGCCGGTCGACGCCTGATGGTCGACCTGACCCTCCAGGACGAGTTCCAGATCTACAAAGGCGGCCTTTTGATTGCAGACGGCCGCCTGGATTTCGCTTCGGGTGTCCGCGTGAGCAAGGCAGGCCTCAGTCGAAAAGTCAGCGCCGAGGTCAGCCTGAAGGGCGAGGAGCTGGCCGAAATCGAGCTCGACGGGCTGACCAGCTTCCACGTCGACCAGCTCTGGAAGATCAGCCGGTTTACCGAAGAGCCCGCTGCTCCTTGAGGGGAGACCGGGCGCCCGGATCTGCTTCGGCACGAAATTGTCAGCTTGCCCCGACAGGATTTCGGGAACTGGGCTCGTGCTGCCGACATGGTGGCCATGGACCGATCCCCCTCTCCCCGGGGCCCCGGCCGGCGGCATCGCATCGCGCCAGTCGCCGACCAGCCGAGCTTGACCAGGAACGCACGCCGGCCCGCGGCCGCGCGCGTCTTCTCCTTCGAAGAGGGCCGAGCCGACGGGCACGCCGGACTTCGCGACCTGCTGGGTGGCAAGGGTGCGAACCTGGCCGAAATGTGCCGCCTGGGACTTCCGGTCCCGCCGGGTTTCACCGTCTCGACCGAAGTCTGCACATGGTTCTTCGAGCACGGAAGGAAGCTGCCGCCGAACCTCGAACGTGAGGTCCTTGCAGCGCTGGCACGCGTCGAAAAAAGCGTCGGGCGCCGATTCGCCGATCCGCGCGACCCGCTACTCGTTTCCGTGCGCTCGGGCGCGCGCGTTTCCATGCCGGGGATGATGGATACCGTCCTGAACCTCGGACTCAACGACTCGACCGTGGTCGGGCTCGCCCTGCAATCCGGAGACGAACGCTTCGCCTTTGATGCGTACCGACGCTTCGTGCAGATGTACGCCGACGTCGTGCTCGGTGTACACGCAGCGAACGAACACGACGGCGATCCCTTTCGAGCCAAGCTGGACGATCTCAAGCGCCGGCGCAAAGTCGAACGCGACTGCGATCTTTGCAGCGCCGATCTGCGCGCACTGGTCAAGGATTACAAGCAGATCGTGCTCGCGAAAACAGGGCGCGCGTTTCCCGAGGATCCGCACGCGCAACTGTGGGGTGCGATCCGCGCAGTCTTCGCGTCGTGGATGACTGAACGTGCCGTGGCCTACCGCGCGATGAACGAAATCCCTTCTTCGTGGGGCACGGCGGTCAGCGTCGTGGCGATGGTCTTCGGAAATCTCGGCGACGACTCCGGAACAGGTGTCGCGTTCACGCGCGATCCGTCGAGCGGCGAAAAACGCTTTTACGGCGAAGTCCTGATGAACGCCCAGGGCGAGGACGTGGTCGCGGGCATTCGTACGCCGGAGCCGATTGAAAGACTTGCCGCGCACTCGCCGGCGGCTTGGCGCGAACTGTTGCGCATCCAGGCGGTGCTCGAACGCCACTACCGCGACATGCAGGATCTCGAGTTCACGATCGAGCGCGGAAAGCTCTACATCTTGCAGTGCCGCACCGGCAAGCGCACCGGCTTCGCGGCCGTGCGCATCGCCGTCGATCTCGTGCGCGAAGGCGTGATCGACAAGCGCGAGGCATTGCGCCGAGTTCCCGCCGAAGCGTTGAATCAACTGCTGCAACCTGTGTTCGAAGCGGGCCAAGCCGAAGCCGCCGCGAGCAACGGACGGCGCATCGCGCACGGACTGCCAGCCGGCCCCGGCGCCGCCAGCGGACACCTGGTGTTCACAGCGGCCGCCGCGGTCAGAGCCGCTGCGCGCGGGGAAACCGTCGTGCTGGCGCGCATCGAGACCAGTCCCGATGACATCAAGGGCATGCAAGCCGCAGCGGGGATTCTCACGGCGCGCGGCGGCATGACCAGCC
>JAYUOR010000135.1:0-4974 GCA_043760765.1 Planctomycetota bacterium
TCGAGCGCGCCCACGATCGGCGCGAAGGCCGGCAAGCGCGACGCTTGCTGCATGCGCTCCGAAATCAAGTTCCCAACGATCGAAGCGTTCGCAAGCTCCGGCTCGCAGCGAATGCGCTCGAGCAGCAGCGCGGGATCCTGCTCGCGCGGTTCTGTCTGCGAGAGCGAACCGAGCGACTCGGCAGTGATCATCCAATAGGCCAGACCGTGCGCGATCTCCGCGTCGTCGTTGAAGCGCACGCCGAACGCGGTCCGGATCAGGCAATGAAACGCGGCGCTGCCCACGCACGGCGCGAGTAGATCGAGCGCGTCGCGCAACACCGCTTCACGGCCGCGCTCGGGCAGCTCACGCTGGAAGTAGAGCAGGAGTCCGTGCAGGGCTTCGTCGTTCCCAAGCGACTGCTTCCAATTCGCCGCATCGATGGCCGGTCCGCTCGTCGGCAGCGGGTCGAGCATCGCGCTGTACTTCTTCGCGAACTCGCGCATGCGCGCCGCGCTCGCTCCGAGGGAGTGCTGCGACCACAAGGCCATCGACAGGTGACTGGCGAGGCCGCGGCGATAGCGCGGGTGCTTCGTGCGGTTGATCTCCAAGAGCTCGCGCAACGTGGTGTCGCGATCGTCACTGTCGGCCATCGTCTATGTCTTTGAAGCACTGGCCGGCAGTGCCGGCGCGGTCAGCATGGTGGAACTCGCTGCCCTGATCACACGGCGAAACGGCGGGGTCATGCGCCCACCCTAGCGTGGCCGCGAGGGCCGCGCTCTCGGTCGGCCGCCGCGCGCGCGCGGCCCCGAATTCAAGACCGCATCGAGCCCAAGACGCTGCTGCGCTCGCCCGCTATGATTCTCGCCCCTCCAATGACAAATCTCCGCTTTGATCTGTGCTTCGAAGACCTCTACGCGCGCGAGGGCCTCAGCCGCGTCGACTCCGCTTTCCTCGGCTTTCTTGGCGAGGCCGACACGGCCCTGAGCTCGCGCCTAGCCGCGGCCCGCGCGGAACCGGAAACGCTTGCGGCAAAGCAGGAGTCCGATCTCTTGATCGAACTCGCGCCCCACCTCGATGATTTCCTGGCGCGCCTGTTCTCGATCGAGCGCGAAGTCAACGCGTTGTCCGCCCAGCACGACACGCTCGCTCCGTTGTATTCCGTCAAGCGGCTTTTCGTGCAGCGCCGCGCGGTGCCGAAGGTCAAGGCTGAGGAGCTCGCCGCTTTCGATTCGGCGGCGGCCGAGGCCGAACTGCAACGCCGCTTCGGAGAGAAGTTCAGCGAACTGGCCTTCGCAACGAAAGTCACGGAGTGGCTGAAGGACGAAGCCGCCAACCAGGCGGCGATCGAGACGGCTCAACGCTACGCAGCCTGGGCAGTGACGACTCCGCAGGGCAAGGCGAAGCATGCCGCCGGCATCATGTTCAAGCTGCCCGCGAAGCTCGATATGCAGCATCTCGTTCCGGTCGTGACGAAGACCGAAGACGGGTATGAGACCCATGCGATCGACGCGCACCATTTGCGCCGCCGCGAAGGCTTTGCGCTCACCGACAAGGGCACGGATCTCGCCGGCGCGCTCGATCAGGCGAACTACTGCATCTGGTGTCACGAGCAGGGCAAGGATTCGTGCTCGACCGGGCTCAAGGAAAAAGCTCCCGCCCAGGAATTCCGCAAGTCCGTGTTCGGCGTGTCGCTGGCCGGCTGTCCGCTGCAGGAGAAGATCTCGGAGTTCCACCAGCTCAAGACGCGCGGGCAGGCGCTCGCCGCACTGGCGGTGATCTGCGTCGACAACCCGATGGTCGCCGCGACCGGCCACCGCATCTGCAACGACTGCATGAAGTCGTGCGTCTATCAGAAGCAGGAGCCGGTCAACATTCCGCAGGCCGAGACGCGCACGTTGAAGGACGTGCTCGAACTGCCTTTTGGGTTCGAGATCTATTCGCTGTTGACGCGCTGGAATCCGCTCAATATCCGCAGGCCGGTTCCGCGCGCACCCACGGGCAAAAAAGTTCTCGTCGTCGGGCTCGGGCCGGCCGGATTCACGGTCGCGCACCATCTGATGAATGACGGTCACGCGATCGTCGGAATCGACGGGCTGAAGATCGAACCGCTGCCGGCCGAACTTTCCGGCGCGAACGCGCGCGGCGAGCGCTCGCCGTTCCGCCCGATCCGTGACGTGCACGAACTGTCCGAGGATCTCGGCACGCGCGTCATGGCCGGTTTCGGCGGCGTGGCGGAGTACGGCATCACCGTGCGCTGGGACAAGAATTTCCTGAAGATGATTCGGCTCTTGCTCGAGCGTCGCAGCGAATTCGCGATGTTCGGCGGAGTGCGCTTCGGCGGAACGCTGATGCTGGAAGATGCCTGGGCACTGGGCTTCGACCACGTCGCGGTCTGCGTCGGCGCGGGCAAGCCGACCGTGCTCGAAATCCCCAACGGACTTGCGCGCGGCGTGCGCGCGGCGTCGGATTTCCTGATGGCGCTGCAGCTCACCGGCGCGGCGAAACCAGACTCGATCGCGAACATGCAAGTGCGTTTGCCGACGCTGGTCATCGGCGGGGGACTCACGGCAGTCGACACCGCGACCGAGACGCTCGCCTACTACGTCGTGCAGGTCGAGAAGTTCCTCGTGCGCTACGAAGTGCTCGCGAAGGAGATCGGCGAGGATGCCGTGCGTGAGACCTGGGACGATCAGGAGCGCGAGATCGGCGAGGAATACCTTGCGCACGCGCGCGCGATCGGCGCGGAACGTGAGGCTGCCGCGCGCGAAGGCCGAGCCGCGCGCATCATCGAACTGCTGCAGAGTTGGGGCGGCGTGACCGTGGCCTATCGGCGCAAGATGATCGAGAGTCCGTCCTACACGCTCAACCACGAGGAAATCGAGAAGGCGCTCGAAGAAGGCATCGTCTTCGCGGAAGGCCTGACGCCGGCGTCGGTCGACATCGACAACTACGGCGCGGTACGCGGCATGCGCTTCAAGCACGCGAGCGGCGAGAAATGGCTCGCCGCGCACACGATTTTCGTCGCGGCCGGCACGCAGCCGAACACGGTGCTCGCGCGCGAGGACGCAGCGCAGTTCAAGCTGGACGGCAAGTACTTCGCCGCTTGCGACGAGGACGGCAAGCCGGTCGCTCCGCAGCGCTCGACTTCGAAGCCCAAATCGCCGAACGTGCTGCTCTCGCGCCGCGACGACGGCCGCTTCGTCAGCTACTTCGGCGATGTGCACCCGTCGTACTTCGGCAACGTGGTCAAGGCGATGGGTTCTGCGAAGCAGGGTTACCCGGTGCTGTCGCGCGTGCTCGGCAAGCGTCCGCCGCAGACCGCGGAGTCGGCGAAGCAGTTTTTCGCGCGGCTGGCCGACCTGCTCGTCGCGACGGTCTTCAGCGTCGAACGGCTCACACCGAACATCATCGAGGTGGTGATTCGCGCGCCGCTCGCGGCCAGAAAGTTCCAACCCGGGCAGTTCTATCGGCTGCAGAACTTCGAAACGCTCGCGCCGATGGCCGCGGGCACGCGCATGCAGATGGAAGGGCTCGCGCTCACGGGCGCTTGGGTCGACAAGGACAAGGGGCTGGTCTCGACCATCGTGCTCGAGATGGGTGGTTCCTCGGATCTGTGCGCGATCCTCGAGAAGAACGAACCGGTGATCCTGATGGGCCCGACCGGCGCGCCGACCGAAATCGAGCCCGGGGAGACCGTCGTGCTGTGCGGCGGGGGACTGGGCAACGCCGTGCTCTTCTCGATCGGTCAGGCCTTCCGCGCCGCCGGCTCGAAGGTGCTCTACTTCGCCGGCTACAAGAAGGTGGTCGACCGCTACAAGCTCGACGAGATCGAGAACGCCGCCGACGTGGTCGTCTGGTGCTGCGACGAGCATCCCGGTTTTCAGCCGCGCCGTCCGCAGGATCGCACGTTCACCGGAAACATCGTGCAGGCGATGGATTCGTACGCGAGTGGCCGACTCGGCGCTCCGCTGCTGCGCATGGAAGACGCCGATCGCCTGATCGCGATCGGCTCCGACCGCATGATGGCCGCTGTCGCGCGTGCGCGGCACGACGTGCTCAAGCATCACTTCAAGCCGAACCATGTCGCAATCGGTTCGATCAACTCGCCGATGCAGTGCATGATGAAGGAGATCTGCGCGCAGTGCCTGCAGCCGCACAAGGATCCGATCACCGGCGCGACCAGCTGGGTGTTCTCCTGCTTCAACCAGGATCAACTCCTCGACCACGTGGACTTCCAAGCCCTGAACGAGCGCCTGAAGCAGAACTCGCTCTCCGAAAAACTGACCGTCAAGTGGATCCGCCACTGCCTACCCGACCTGCGCCAACAACGCGCGCGCGTCTAGCGTGCCCGGTAATCCTCCGGCGTTTATTACAAGATCCTGACGCCACCACGGTCCGTTCGATCGGTCCTCCTAACGGAGGTCCGAGTATGAAGATTGAACGTTGCGAGGAGCTTGGTGCGTGGCACCACGTCATGAACCGTGGCCTGGCGCAGCGCACGGTGATCGAGAACAAAGAGGATGCGCGCTTCTTTCTGGCCCAAATGGCGAAGGCCGTCAGCCGCGGTCTCGTGGAGGTACACGTCTTCTGCTTGATGACGACGCATTTCCATATGCTCGTGCGCAGCCCGCGCGCTGAGCTATCGGAGGCCATGCGGCAGATTCAGAACGCGTACGTGCGCTGGTTCAATCGAACGCGGCGGCGGGACGGGCCACTGTTCCGGGGGAGATTTTGCTCACGTCGCATTCGTTCGCAGGCGCATTGGGCGAATGTCGTCCGCTACATCGACGAGAACGCAAAGCAGGCCCGGATAGTCGGAGAGTCAGCCCGCTATCCCTATTCCAGTCGGCACTACTACTCTCGACAGAAGGGGCCCCCGTGGCTGAATCGCGAGGAGATCGAACGCGAAGTCTGCGAGCGCGAGCGGCTGCAGATCTATTCCCCGGAGTTCTACGACCAGGCCTGGTCCCGGATTGCCTTCGAGCCCGAGCT
>JAYUOR010000136.1:0-4969 GCA_043760765.1 Planctomycetota bacterium
CGCTGCTCGAGCACCCAGCCCGGCAACGTGGCCCGGTCGACTTTGGCGAGCCAGGCATCGATATCGCCTTCAGCGGCTTCGATCGCATCGGCCAGGGCCAGCGGACGGCGCTTGCGGCGGCCAGCTCGGATCTTGTTCTTGGCGATGCCCGCAAGCCAGGTCTGCAGCGTCGAGCGGCCGTCGAAACGGCTCAGGTTCTCGAAGGCGACGACGAAGGTGTCCTGCACCAGGTCCTCGACCTCGGCAGGCTGTGCGCCCATGCGGTAGTGCGCGAACTCGTACAGCGGCCGGAAATGGCGCGAAAAGAACTCGTCGGCCGCGGCGCGCTCTCCGCTGAGCACGCGACGCACGAGTTCGGCTTCTTCGGTTGGGGGGTCCAGATGGGGCAGCACGTCTGTCCAGTGTGTCCCGAGGCGGCGCGATCCTTCGGAAATTCCGGCGCGGGCACCCCGGCCCCCGAGTTCAACCCGCCTTGGCGAGCAGCACGATGCGTTCGCGCTTGGAAACCACGACCCCACCCGGCCGTTCGACGGTTACCGCGAACATGGCCACCTTGCCCACCGGGAGCTTGGCGTGGATCGGGACGACGGACTGACCGGAGCGGATGTCGAACACGCCGCCATCGACCGGGGTCTCCGTCGGGTGATCGGCGTCGAAGATCCACAATTGATAGCGCTCGCGGGCGACATCGTTCGGTGCCAGGCCGTTGATCTTCATGTAACCCTCCTGGCGCGCGCCGCTCCAAAGCACGGAACCGCCGGCGCCCTTGGCCGCGGGGTCGCCCAGCGCAGACCAGTCCGCGCGCAGCAGATCAGCGGCTTCGCGTTCGAGCGCCGCGAGCTGTTGGGAAGGCAGGGCCGGACGGTTCCCCACGACACGCGGCCACCATCCGGCGATCGCGGCGATCAAGAGCGCGGCGGCCGCGAGCCAGGCCAGATTCGGGCGGCGTACGCTCGGCGCTGCGTCGCCCTTGCGCTGCAACTTGCTTGGGGTCGCCGCGGACCAGGCGGCCAGGATGCGCGCGCGCAAGATGGGCGTGAGTGCAACTTCCTGCGCGGGGAACAGCGCCAGGTCCAATGCGGCCACGGCGCGTTCGAACTCGTCGGACGCGGCGGCGTCGAGCTGCTGCGCGAGAGAGAGCGAAGCGAATTCTGCCGACTCCACCAGCGTGAGCCCGCCGAGAGCGCGATCGGCGCGCAGCTCGTCGATGCGTGCCATGTTCGGTTCGTTGGAGCTGCTCACGCCGGGAGCTCCTGGGCCTGTGCGCCGCTCGAGGATCCTGTGCGCCGCGCAAGCAGTTCGCGGACGCGATCCAGGCCGCGACGCGCGTGTGTCTTGACCGTGCCGAGCGGCAGGCCGGTGTTCGCGGCGATCTCCTGGTGCGAGAGTCCGCCGTAGATCGACATGCGCAGCACCTGCTGCTGCTCGGGCCGCAACTGCGCGAAAGCACCGCGCGCGGCCAGAGCCTCGTCGTTCAGCTCCGCGCTCTCGAGCGGGGTGGCGTGTTCGGCGACGATCACTTCCGGCAACTCAACGATGTCCGCCTGGCGCAAACGGCGGCGGCGAGCATCGATCGCTCTTCGGCGCGCGATCATGGCCACGAAGGTCGGCTCGGGGCACAGGCTCGGGTCGTAGCGCGGCGCGCTCCTCCACAACTCGATGAAGATCTCCTGGATGACGTCGTCGACCTCCGGTCCACGCGCGAGCAGGCGCCGGGCCAGCGAGGCTACGAGGCCGCCGTAGCGGTCCAGGCATTCCTGGACCGCCTGTCGGTCGCCCTGCGCAATGCGCTGGAGCAGACTCTTTTCGGCGGATTGCACGGAGGCTCGCGGTCTGGGTCGGAAACTGGGGCGCCTCGCGGGGCGAGGACGCGAATCAACGCAGCGGGGGCAGGAGAGTAGGAACACGGTGTCGCGGATACCACCCTGGGTGCTTGAACCCGGGCTAAATTCGAGTTCGAAGCGCGGACAGAATTGGATTCAACGGCCTCGCGGCTTCACGCCCGCGTAGGTGTCCCAGCGGCCTCGAGTCCGGCGCTCTTCCAGCACCAGGCCTGCGGCTTCGAGCGCCGCCAGCGTCGCCTGGCGCAGGTCCGCGCGACAGCCGCTGATGGCGAACCAGCCGCCAGGTTTCAGCCGGCGCGCCAAATCGCCGGCGTGGGCCTGGATCAAATCGGCGAAGAGGTTCGCGCAGACACCGTCGAAGTCGTGATCGTCGGAGCCCAGGCACTCGAAACCGCCGACGCGCCAGTGGCAGCGCTGCTCGACGGCGTTGTCCCTGGCCAGGCTTTCAGCGTAGGGCAGCGCGGCGGGATCGATGTCGAATCCGAGCGTCGAAGCGGCGCCGCACATTGCGCTCGCCACGGCCAGGACTCCGTTGCCGCAACCAGCGTCGAGAATGCGGGCCGCGGGGCGAACACGCGCTTCGAGTACACGCAGGCACCCGCGCGTCGTCGGATGTCGGCCCGTTCCGAAGGCGCCGCCAGGTTCAAGGATCAGCCGACGGTCCGTGGCGCGCAGCGGTTTCACGTAGTCGTGCGGCACCAGCGCGAAGTGGCCGATGCGAAACGGCTTCCAAGTTTTTTTCCAGGAGTTCGCGTAGTCCTCGGGCGGAAGCCGGAAAAATCTCGCGCTGAGCCCTTCGAGTTCGCTCGCTCCCGTGGCTTCGGCGAGGAGCGCGAGCCTGGCTTCGATTTCGGCGCGCAACTCGGGCGTGTCGACGGCCTCGGCCACGAATGTGCGCACGTAGTCGAAACCGGGCGGAGCGGGATCGCTGGCGAGCGAAGGCCGGCCGAAGGCGACACTCGTACAGGGGCCGAGAGCCAGCACGTCGGCGACGAGCTCGAGCCAGCCTTCGGGCGCGAGGACGCGGATCTCGGTCCAAGCGGGATGCGGGGAACGGTTCAAGCGCGACACGGTATCGCTCGCCGCGATGCAATGCAGTCCGCGCACAGCGGGCGGCGTGAAAAAGCGCTCAGGCGCGATGCATGGCCCAGCGTTCGACCATCTCCAGCAGCGCGGCCTGCTTGGCAGGCTTGGCGAGATAATCGTCCATGCCCGCCCCCAGACAGTTCGCGCGGTCACCTTCCATGGCATTGGCGGTCATGGCCACGATCGGAATGCGCCGGTCGCTGCCCTGCTCGAGGGCGCGAATCCTGCGCGTCGCCTCGAAGCCGTCGAGCACCGGCATCTGGCAGTCCATCAAGATCAGATCAAACGATTCGCGGGCCAGCTTCTTCAACGCCTCGTGCCCATCCGCTGCGATCGTCGTCCGATGCCCGCGCTTGGCCAGCATGCGCTCGGTGATACGTTGATTGATCGCGTTGTCCTCGACCAGCAGGACGTGCAGCGCGCGTTCAGGGGCGCCGTCCGTGGCCAACGCGGCCGGCTCACCCGGCGCGGCAGCGGGCAGCAAGGGCGCCTGATCCTCGAGTCGCGCCAACACGGGAACGGCCGTGGGCGCATGCAAGCACAGTTCCAGCTTGAAGCTGCTGCCCTTGCCCAGTTCGCTGGACACATGCACCGATCCGCCCATCAGCTCGGCGAGCCGTTTGACGATCGCCAACCCCAGCCCCGTTCCGCCGAAATTGCGGCTCATGGAACCGTCGGCCTGGGTGAAGGGAGTGAACAGTTTCGGCAGCACTTCGGGGGCGATGCCGATTCCGCTGTCGCAAACCTTGATCAGGATGCGCTTTGCCCCGTCGTGCTGATCCAAGCAACGAACTTCGACATCGACGGAACCGGCGCTCGTGAACTTGAGCGCATTGCCGACCAGGTTCAGCAGGATCTGACGCACGCGAACCGGGTCGAGCAGCAACGCGATCGGAAGTTTGGCATCGATCGAGAGCGTGAATGCAAGCGCCTTCTTCTGGGCCAACGGACGCAGACTCGTCATGACTTCCTCGCAGACGACGCGCAAATCGCTGGGCAGCGGCGCGATCTCGAACTTGCGCGCTTCCATCTTGGAGAAGTCCAGCACATCGTTGACGATTATGAGCAACGACTCCGCCGACAGTTGGACGTTGAGCGCGTACTCGCTCTGCTCGCTCGTGAGCGGAGTGCCGAGCAAGAGTGACGTCATGCCCAGCACGCCGTTCATCGGCGTGCGGATCTCGTGGCTTATGGTCGCCAGGAATTCGCTCTTGGTCCGGTTGGCGGCGTGCGCGGCTTCGAGCGCCGCGGCCAGTTCCTTGAGCGTGCGCTCCTGCTCCGTGTTGGCCAGGATCAATTCCTCGTTCTTGACGCGCAGTCCACTCAGCGAACTGGCAAGCGATTCGCGCATCTCGTCGAGCGTACAGGCCAGACTGCCGAGTTCGTCACCGGTCGCGATGCCCAGCGCCGACTCCAGATCGCCGCGTCCCAGGCGCGCGGCCTGTGCATCGAGTTCGCGCAGGGGCCGCGCCACGATGCGATTCATCAGCAGCGCGAGCATGCCGGCCAGCGCGATGCAGGCCAGGGTCAATTGAATGGCGATCCAGCGCGCGTGTCCCGCGATCAGATCCTCCATGGGCTGCGTGGAGATGGCCAACGTGAGCGTGCCCTGCGATTTCTGCGTCTCGTCGCGCCTCTCGGAGGTCGAAATGTCGGCGACGTACTCCTTGTACATGCTCGTCTCGAGGCGCTCGCCGGCCTTCGCGCCGAAGACCTTTACGGCCACGGAACTGTCGGGGCGTTCGATGCGCACGAAGACGATGTCCGAGCGATGATTGGCCAGGCCCTCCATGGCCGTGCGGATCCATTCGTAGTCCTTGATGAACATCAGCTCGATGCAGGACTGAGCCGACGCAAAGGCCATCGCGTCTCCGCGGCTGTCGAGGGCGCCTTCGAGAATCTTGCGCTCGCTACGAAGGGTCCACACGCCGAGGAGTCCGAAGACCACTGCGACGAAACACATCGTCGCCGCGATCAGCTTGACGCCTAGGCGCGCGCCCTTGAGACGCGTCGATTGGGAGTCACTTCTTGTCACTTGG
>JAYUOR010000137.1:0-14026 GCA_043760765.1 Planctomycetota bacterium
TGTGCGGGCTCGAAGGTCGTCGTCTGCACGGCTTGCCTAGGTTCGAAGAACAAACCCTGTCCTGAATGCAAGGGCCGTGGAACCGCGCGCGTGGACGGCGGCAACGGCGCGAGCTTCGTGAATTGCAACGCCTGCAAAAAGTCGGGCAAAGTGCCCTGCGATGTCTGCAAGAAGAAAGAGACCATCGTCTGTCCGGACTGCAAGGGTGCCGGCAAGCTCGAACAGATCTGCCCGCGCTGCGCCGGCTCGCACATTGCACGCTGCACCGGTTGCAGGCAGGGTGGCTATCGGTACTGGGACGTCGCGGCGGGATTGCTCGCAGCCGCAGGCAAGCGCGACGCCGCGCTCGATCACCAGCGCATCGCGATGAGTCGCATGGAGACAGTCTTCGAGCAGCGCACACGTGAGTTGAGCCAAGCCAACGCCAGTGTCGTCGGCCTAGAGAAGTTTCATGCTGCGGAGCGCAAGCGATTCGCCGAGCGCGAAACCACGTTGAGAGCGGAGGGGCGCTGACGCCCGCGCGTCCCTGATCAGACTCCCGCGGAAACGATGGCCGATGCACGGCGCTGCGCGGCGGACAACGCGAGCTCGGGCCTGTTCGCCAGTTGCGCTCGAAAGCGCAGGTGCCGACGCCGTGTGAGCTCGACCAACGGGCTCCACACGGCATGCACGAGCCGGCGCTCGATCAACTGACGCCAAAGCCAGTTCGAGCGCTTGTAGAGGTACGACATCGCGAGGTAGGGGAGCACCGCGCCCGCGTCCGTGGGACGGCGACGCCAGATCGAAGCGTTGGAAAAGAGCCGTCGATAGCACCAGGAGTAGCCGTCGGCAAGTTCCAGGGCGTCCATATGCCGCGGCCGGAACACGACGTGCGAAGTGTCGTAGCGCGTCCAGTCGCGGTGCAGCAGTCGGCCTTCGGATTCCATCTGCCGGAACAGCGGCGTGCCGGGATAGGGCGTCAGGATGTGAAACGTGGCGCACTCGAGCCGCTGCTGCTCGATCCAATCCGTCAGCTCGGCAAAGCACTCGCGGCGATCGTGATCGAAGCCGAGCACGAAACTGCCGTTCACTTGGATGCCGTGGTCGTGAAGCAACTCGACGCGGCGCGCATACTCTTTCGGCCGCGGCGTTTTCTTGCGCGCGTCGGTCAGATTGCCGCCGGTCAACGATTCGAAGCCGACGAAGACTCCCGTGCAGCCGGCCAGCGCCATCTCGCGCACGACACTGGGATCGTCCGTCGTATCGATCGAAATCGCGGCGCTCCAGATCTTTTTCAACGGCTTCAGCGCCTGACACAGCGAACGCAGGTATTCCCGATTCGAACCGAGGTTGTTGTCGATGAAAACACCGTAAGGCTGGCCGTCCGCTTCGAATTCGGCGGCGATCTGCGCCGGATCGCGCATCTGATAAGGCAGATGCAGTCCGTCCGTAGCGAGGTAGCAGAAGCCGCAGCGGTTGTGGCAGCCCCGTGTCGCGATCAAGCTGGTCGTCGTCAGGAAGGATTCGCGCGGAATCAACGAACGCCGCGGCGCCGGTTCGTTTCGGTAGGGCTTGCTGAAACTGCCGCGATATTCGCGCTCGAGCCGGCCTGCGGCCACATCACCGAGAATCCTGCCCCACAGCTGCACGCCTTCGCCAATCGCGAGCGCGTCGGCATGCGGCGCGCACTCTTCGGGACACGAGAGCACGTGCAGACCGCCCATGACGATTTTCGCGCCGCGAGCTCGATACCAGGCCGCCAACTCGAAAGCGCGGCGCGCGAACGTGAGGTGTACACTGATGCCGACGACTTCGGGCATGGGTTCACAAGGCGGGGGACCCTGCAGCAGATTCTCGTCCCAGTAGGCGAGCGTCCAATCGGCCGGCGTGCTCGAAGCGATGCTGGTCAGCGCCAGGGATGGAGTCAGCACGTGCTTGCCGTAGCTCGCGTGTCGGTCCTTGGCATAAAACGGATTGAGCAGCAGCGCGTGCCTCGGCTGCGGCGGCCGTGTCGTTCGCGCTGGGTCGAGGTGAGCAGGCTCGCGCATCGCGCGCGGTTGCGGTCTTTGGATCATCAAGGTGCCTCCGATGATTGAACTTTGTACCACAAAGTAGATGCGCCGGAAGTGAGAACCGGGGATTCCCGGGACTTGCGAGGCAGGATCCCTGCATCCACGCAGACGGCTCGCCATCGCCGTCCTCGCTCCACCGGCGGCAGAGAGGAGTTGGTGCTGCAGCCCGAGTTCCTGCCAGCTACTCTCTCAGGGTGGATCCTGCAGCCTTCACTCTTGTGCTGAGCCTCTCGTTGCTGGCGACCGCAGGAGGCGATCCCGCGTCCGTCACGGTTCACGATGCCGCGGAGTTTCGCTCTGCGATGAGCGCAGCCAAACCAGGGACTCGAGTCAACGTCGCACCCGGCGTCTACGAGGGCGGCTTCGCGTTCGCGAACCTGCGCGGAACCGAGCAGCACTCGATCGTGATCACTGCTGCCGACGCTGCGAATCCACCGGTGTTCCGGGGAGGAGCATCCGGGATCCAACTCAGCGATCCGGAATACGTCGAGTTGCACGACCTCATCTTCGAGAAGCAGACCGGCAACGGGCTCAACATCGACGACGGCGGCAGCATGGAGTCGCCCGCACTCCAGATCGTCCTGCTCAACCTCACCGTCCGCGACATCGGACCGAAGGGAAACTGCGACGGCATCAAACTCTCGGGCGTGGACAATTTCGTCCTCGAAGGTTGCACGATCGAGCGCTGGGGCGACGGCGGTTCGGCCGTCGACATGGTCGGCTGCAGGCGCGGCAGCCTGCGCAAGTGCGTGTTCCGCAATCCGGCTGATGTCGCCTGTGCCACGGGTGTCCAGGCCAAAGGCGGTTCGCGTGGGATCGGGATCCAGCGCTGCCGCTTCGAGAACGCGGGCTCGCGCGCCGTGAATATCGGCGGCAGCACGGGGCTCGAATATTTCAGGCCTGCTCTCGCGTCGTGGACCGAGCCGCGTTTCGAAGCGCTGGACATCTTCGTTGCAGGCAACACATTCATCGGCAGCGACACGCCGGTCGCGTTCGTCGGTGCCGACCTTTGCTTCGTGCGCTTCAACACGATCTACCTGCCCAATCGTTGGGCGATGCGCATCCTGCAGGAAACCCGCGAAGAGAACTTCGTTCCCTGCCGAGCGGGGGAATTCACCGATAACCTGGTCGTGTTTCGCTCGGACCATTGGAGCGAGGGCGGCGTGAACTGCGGTCCGGGCACCGAGCCGAAGTCCTTTCGATTCGAACGCAACGTGTGGTGTTGCATCGACGATCCTTCACGGGCGCGTGCGGCCGTTCACTTGCCTGCGCCAGAGATCGGCGGTGTCTATGGAGTCGATCCGATGTTCAAGGACGCCGCCAAGGGCGATCTGACTCTGCGAGAGGGAAGCCCGGCGACGATGGCGGGCGCCGAAGCGTTCAAGGATTGAGCGGGAAGGGGGCTGGCGCGCTGGGCGAACGGTTCGACGCGTGCAGCCCTCGCGCACTTGCGCCCGCGCCGACATACTGACTCAGCCTTGAGGGAGGTTGTCATGTCGCAGATCGCTGAACTTCCGTCCACGCAGTTCGCCGCTCGCCGCCACTCGCTGTTGAACCGGCTGCGCACTCCATTGCTTGGCAGTACGTTGCTTGCGTTCAGCGCATGTTCGACTCCGCAGGTCTCGCACGAGCCGTGGGTCTACATCATGTCGAAGAACTTCTACCCTGCGGCGATGAAAGACGGCGAGCTGTTTGCATCCATCGCGCAGGACGGGCGCTCGGAGTGCGCCGTGCTGGTCGTCGTCGCCGTGTTCGCACTGCCGTTCGTGCTGGACACCGTGTTCCTGCCCGTCACGGTGCCGCACGATCTGATGCTCGTCGAATAGCGCGCTCCCGGCCGAAACGCGCCTGTCAAGGCGAACCGCGCGTCCCGTGATCGCCGAAGAGCAAGTGGTTCTCAGCCAGCAGAGACTCGAGCACTTCGCGCGCTTCGCGATGGCCCAACTGCTGCAGCGTCGGCTCGAGGTCGTGCAGCAGCTTGCGCGCCTCTTCGGTGGAGGGCCCGCGCTCGAGCAAACGCTTCACATGGGCCGCGTGGAAAAAGTCCCGGCCGCCTTCCAGCGCAAACGCCGCGAGCGCGACTTCGGGCGCGACGATCGAAAGTCCCTGCAGGAGCGCGCGCAACAATGGCCGCGCATAGACGCGCAGCGCCGAAGGATGCGAATGCATGGCGCGCAACTGCCGCCGGCCGTTCTCGATGTGCGCGCGCACCTCGGGCGAACTTGCGCGCACTTGAATGAGCGGAAGACTCCCGGGCGGCATGCGCTGAGGCAGCGGCGGAGGTTTGCTCGCAACTTCCGTGTAGGGCGAATTCAACCGCAGATTCGATTGCGACGCATTGACCTCGAGCGAGTTCGGAGTCGAGCGCAGGCTTGTGCCGAAGACGATATTCGCCTGGCCATTCTCGAAGCGCAGGTGATGCAGCCCGACCGGAATCGCGTTGTCCGTCCCGCGCCGATTGACGACCACCAGCGGCGCGATCAGCACGTGCGTCGGCGTGCTCGGCGGTTCGCGCAGAAGATCGACGATCGCCGATTCGGTCTGCAGCACGGCGTGCACGATCGCGGCGCGCAGCATGCGGTAGGCGCTGGTATCCGCGCGCAACGCACCGAGGCGCTCCGGGCCGAAGAAGGCCGTCAGCTGGTCGTACCACGGAAAGCGAACCGCATCCGAACCCGTCGGAATGTCGAGCAAGAGTTGCAGGGCTCCGCAACAGGGCGACGGCGTCCCGAATCGATCGAGCTCGCCCCACTTGGTGCCCTGCGCCGTGTCGCGCCGGCCGACGTGGCTCGCGATCTCGATCAGCAGCAGTTTTTCGCCCGAGCCCTGGCTGAGCGCCGTGAAGTGCAGATTCGCGAGCGCGATCGCACCGGGCTCGATGCGCCCGCCGAGATTGGAAACCGAAAACACGCGCCGCGAGCCCGGCATGCCTGGGGCCGTCAACATGCGCGCGACTTCGTGCTCGAATGCGGAGCGGATCTCGCCGTTGAATTCGTCGGAGCATGCCGCGAGCATCGCGCCGGACTCGACCACCGGCCGAATCGAGTGCGCCACGCGCAGCACGGCGGCGTGCACGACATACAACGGTTCCTCGCGGCCGATAGACGCCGCGTAGTCGCGCAACGCGAGCGGGGCGGTCTCCGTCTTCACTTGGGCCGCAAGCGGGTCGCCTGAGCTTGCTTGCGTGTCGTCATGACAATCACGACGCCGCCGGCGCTGAAGAATACGGTCATGACCGGATGGAAAAGGTCGACCCACCACAGTCCCATGGAGTAGGCGAAGACCAGCAGCGCGGCCATGAGTGCGATCAAGAGGCAGTCGCGATTGCGCAGGGGGCCGTCGACTTCGCGCGAGCGGAAACCAAAGTGCGCGAGGCAGAGCCCAAGCCCCGTGGCAAGCCCCATGAAGAGCATGCCGGCGCCGATCAACTTCGAGGCTTCGAGGAGGGAAATGTGATTGGCCATGGCGAGGGCAGTGTAGTCGAAAGGCGGACGGCGAGATGGATGGGGAGGAAGACGACTCAGCTTGCCCCTGCGCGTGCCCTGTGACCTCGATTCTGCATCAGGCTACCCTTGACCACATGAAGATTGCACCGGTCATGCTCGCCATCACTTGCATGTTATGCCTGACCTCCTACGCGGCGTCGATGTGGCTGCCTGGGGAGCCCGTGCCTGTCGATCGCATTCTGCCGCAGCTCGAGAAACGCGTGGGGCAGAGACCGAAGGAGGCCCACGGTCACTACTTGCTCGGCCGTGTGCACGGCGCGGCGTTCGCGCTGGGCAGTGCGTCGATCCATATGGGTGACGTGGAGGAGTTGGACCAGCGCAATTCCGAGACTGGCGAGGGAGCTGTCGGCGCGACGATTTGGCAGCGTAACTACGCTGAAGCCTGACTGGGGTCAGATGAACTGCGCGCGCATTTGCTCGGCGCAATCCAGCATTTGTCGATCGCCGTCGAATTGTCGCCGGAGGACGCGCTGTATCGCATCGGATTCGCCTGCGCGCTCGACAGCGGCAAGCACATTGCGTCGCAGATCGACTCGTCGATGATCTCAGCGGCGGCTGCAGGCGAATTGACAGCCACCGAGCAGAAGGCCGTGCTCGCGGACATTGAGTCCTTGGATGCAGAAGGTGTCCTCGCCCGCGCCAACGCCCAGAAGCGGCTATCCGAACTGGGCCCGCGCGCCATGCGCCTGCTTTCCGACAGTCGATCGGATCCCGTGGTCAGGCGGCAAGCCGTGGTCGCACAGTTGCTGTCGAGCGCCTGGTGCGAGCTTGCGATCGTCAACTACGAACGCGCCTTCACGTCGAGCTTCGAGCGCGATCGCAAGCAGGAAAACCTGATGGACATGTCACGCGCGGCACTGATCAGCTATGAAGCTGCACAATCGTACATTGGCCTCGTCAAACAGCGCGGCGCGCGCGAGGGACGCGAGCAGAAGCGCCTGGCTGAAATCGAGGCTGGGCTCGAAACCCTGAACGCAATCCCGACCTGGGTCACCCCGCTCCTGATCCCGGATGGACGCGAAACGAAACTTGGCGAGCTGTTCGATGGCGCCACCGCGAACTTCGACCTGTGCGGCGCAAGGATTCAGCAGACCTGGGAGTGGCCTACCGCGGACGCGAGCTTCCTCGTCTGGGATCCCGAGTGCAGCGCGGACATCCGCTCCGGCCGCCAGCTTTTCGGCTCGGCGACGTGGTGGATGTTCTTCGAGGACGGCTATCACGCGCTCGAAGCCCTCGACGTCGACGGCAACGGCTGGCTCACGGGATCTGAACTCGAGGGCCTTTCGGTGTGGCGCGACGCCGACCGCGATGGGCACTCGAGCGCAAGCGAAGTCCAGACCCTCGGCGAGCGCGGCATCGTCGCATTGGCCACGACCGCCGACGGGATCGACGGTCTCTCGCCCACCTGCTCCCGCGGAGTCATGTTTTCGGACAACGCGCTGCGTCCGACCTTCGATTGGGTCACCAGCCCGCTCGCGCCCAGACCCTGAGCGCTTCTCGCCGCATAGTCATCAGCGGCACATCGGTGTCGAGCCCCGTGGATTCGACTCGCGCACTCTTCTGCAATGACGAGATGCTGGCGCAGTCCTTGCCCCCGTTGGATGCCGCGTCACCCGACCGGCCCGAGGACATGCGCATGGTGCTCGTCGACCTGCGTGCGAGGCTCGAGATTGCCCGGCGCTGGTATCCCGCCATGCTCGGCGATCCGACGATCCTGGGACCGCGGCCGATCGCGGAATTCCTCGCGAACGCTTTCATGCTGCTGTTCCCGGCCATGCTGCTGTGGTCCGCATTCTCGAGCGGGCCGATCTGGATCGGGGTCGTCTGTGTTACAGCCCTTGCCGGGATCGGAGTGCTCGCGACCTGCGTGCCACACAAACTGCGAGCGAGGCGCTGGAAGAGCGAAGCTCAATTCGCGACTTTCGCTCTGGTCGAGGTCGATCCGTTGGCTCTTGATCCAAGCAACAAACACACGCGCGCGTGTTACGGGGTGATCAGCTTTGACCCCGCCTTGGAGGAACATCCGCGCAGGTTGGCTTCGATCGCGGACGCCGTCCGCGCGGCTCTCGCCGAGCCTGCGTCCGAACCCGATCCGGCACCTCAGCGGTTTCTCTCAAAAATAAGGCCTCGAATCGAGCAGCGCCTTTCCGGAGCGCGCGGCCTGGTTGTGCCTCGCAGGCTTGCGGGCGAAGCCGAAGCGCGCTTTGTCGAGGTGAGGATCAGTCCCAATCTTCTCCCGAACGGCAGCCTCGACTCCGGCCTGTTCTTCCTGCTGGCACTTCCGAAGGATGCGGCGGGGGACATGATTTGCCACGTCCAGTCGGACGCCCTGTGGGGGCCGGGTGCTGCCAGCATCTCAAGCAGCTTCCCTCTCATTCTTCCGAGGGCCACGTCGTGAGTCGACTGTCCGAAATGGAAGTCCGCGTGAAGCGCCTGCGCAAAGCGAAAACACTGAGGAAGATCGTCCCGCCGCTGCTGGCCGCGGAACCCAGGATGTGGAGCCCATGGCTCGAACTCGTTCCCTGGGTCGGCGTCATCTCCGGGATCCTCGCCTGGATCTGCGATCGGCCGACCGCGCGCCTCGGCCTGTCGGTCACCACAGCGCTACTTTTCTTGCTGGCGTGGTGGCTTCGATCCGAAAGTGAGCGTTTGCGAGAACGCGTTCTCGCGCGTGGGCTGTCTCTGCGCACAGGTTTGATCATGGCCAACCCCAGGTGGTATGAAGAATCGAACGATCAGCCCTGGCCAGGTTCCGTCGTGTTGACCTTTCACGAGCCACTTGAAGCTGATTCGAGTCGACTGCAAGCGCTGGCGGAGGGCCTTTTCCAACTCAGGGATCAGGATCGTTCGAGGATGTCGCCGGGGCTGGCGGCCGTCGCATGGTCGCTCTCCCACGGAATCAACTGCGAACGCATCGCGGTACCGGAGGAGTTCTGTGGTGCGCCCGACACATGGGTCTGCTCGACGATGCTTCCGGCGGATTCACTGGACGAAGACGGCTTCATCTGGATGCTAGCGCTTGCGGGAGAAACGAGCCCAAGCGCTGCATTGACTCTGCCGGGCGCTGTCCTCGCGGGCGGCAACTCCCGCTGATTCGTTCAGTTCGCCGTTGCGCGCAGGCGCAAGCGGAACGGCTGCGTCTGGTTGGGCGCGTTGTGCGTCAATTCCAGGTTCGCGTTTCGCACACCGGCCGCGGTCATCGGATTGAAGCGCACGCGATATTGCACGTAATCGCCGCCCGAAAGCGCGGAAAGCCCCAGGCAGCTCGCATTCACGGACTGTCGCATCACGTTCGCGCAGACCGGATGGAACTCGAGGTCGATGTTGTCCATGCCGCCACAGGTGTGGCAGTAACTCATGATCGTGCCCTGCGAGCAGACCGTCGTCGCCGTGCAATTCGTGTAGCACTGATCGAGCGGCGGGCAGAACGAGTGCGTGTGCTGAGAGCCGAAGTTGTGGCCAATTTCATGGGCGACCACGACGAAGTCCCAGGTCAGATTGCCCGGTGCTCCATTCCAGCTGCCCCAGTTGATCGCGCCGCTGATGTTGCCGCTGACGCCGAAGCCGAAGCTCTGGTTGCAGAGCACATTGACGTAGGCCACTCCGCCGCCGAGGTTCGCACCCGAGACGAAGTGCGCGAGATTCGCGGAAACCGGCCAACCGTTCGTGGTCCAGCGCTGCTGGAATTCATCGAGCAGGTTCGACGATGTGCCGCCGGAATCCTGCGAAGTCCACGGGTCGCCGGCAGCCGAGTACAGGCCCAGGTAGGCAATGCTCAACGTGGTCTGCACGTCGGTGAAGTACTGGTCGCTGATCGCGGCCATCAGCTGCGTCACGTAGGTCGTGGCTCCCAGCGTCGTGCCGAACCTCTGGTAATACTGGAAGTCGGTCTCGATCGCGACGCGACAATCCGGCGTGGTGAGCGCGCCGCTCGCCGGCGCGCCGAAGTTCTGCGTGCCGGAGGGCATGCTTTGGGTCGCGCCGGGAACTTGACGCTCGCCGCCGCAGAAAATCGCGGGTTCTTCGATGCCCAGCGCGGCAAGTTCCGGGGCGCGCACGACGCGGCAGACCAGCGCAGCTCCACCGGAGGCCTGCGCGTTCTCGGTGATGATGTGCACGAGGCGATCGGTCTCGAAAGGCAATTCGAGGAAGCCGCGCGCGCCCTCGCTCGACAGTGCGATGAAGGCACGCGAACCCGGAAGCTCGAGCACGCTACCGCTCCAGACCGAGAGATCTCCGAGCGCAGCCTTCAAGCCACCCGGCACATCGACGCCGTCGACACGCAGAATTGCATCCGACGCGATCGGCAATGGAATTCGATGCAGATCGAGGGTGACTTCGCCAAGACCTGGCACCGGAAAGCCGGCCAGGGTTGCGCGTGTCAGCGTCGCGAGTTCGTCGAGGCGCGCCGGGTCGATCGCGATCTGCACGCCGGGCCCGCTGGCGTTCGAGAGTGCGACCCAGGGCGCGGGAACGTCGGGCGCCAACACGAATCCGGGCGTGCCCGGCTTCGGCGGCGGTTGCAATGGGGCGGCATCGACGACGACGTCGAAGTCATTCGAATTCGTTCCGGTGAGCCGCGGCGCACCCAGCGACATCGGCGATCCACCGGCATTGTTGATGCGCACCAGCGTGCCTGCGTTGGGACCGGCGGCAACTGTTTGGGAGCCAAGATCAATCAGCGTGTCGTAGCTCAGCCCATTCTCAATGCCTGTGGGGCCTTCGCTCGCCACCAGCGCCGCTGCGAGTGTGGCATCGTCATCGGCAATCGTCAGTTGGTGAAGATTCGTCGCGCCGACCAGCGTGCTCGTACTCGGCATCGACAGCGAGAGTCGCACGATCTCGTCAGCTTCGACCGCCGCGTCGTCGAGCACGTGCACGGGGACGGTCTGTGATGCACCATCGGCGCTGCCCGCGGTGAAGCTGATCGTTACCGGAGCGAAGGCCGAGTAGTCGATGCCGGAAGTCGCCGATCCGCCGCCAGCGTCCGTCACGCGAACGCTCGCTGCGGCTCCCAGGACTGTCGCGGGAGGCAAGTCGAGCCGCACGGAAATCGTGCGCGTCGTCGTGCTTTCATTGGGCGTCGCGCTCGACGCGAGCGCAAATTGGATGGTCGCGAAATTGACGTCAACGACCGTTGCCGTCAGGGTCGTCACGCCCTTGGCGACACCGCCCATCGCGTTCTGCATTCCGAATCGAACCGTTTCGTTCGCGCCTTCGATCAGGTGGTCGTCGAGCGCGGAGAAGTTGACGGTCTGGATGTCGCCTTCGACGGCGCCGATCGGGAAGGTCACCGTGGCGGGCGCGAACGTGGTGTAGTCGCTGCCGGAGCTCGCGCTGCCCATCGTCGTGTCATAGATGTCGACCGAAGCAGCTGCGGTCAACGCTGGGAGAGATGTGTGCAGGACGACGGTGACCGCGAGCGGCGCCGCGCCTTCTGTCAGATTGCCGGTCGCGCTTGGAAACGCGAACGTGACTGCGGGAGAGCTTCCGCCACCGCCGCCAGAACAGGCGCTCAGCGCGGCCGCTGCGGACAGGATTGCGAACCCAAGGGCTCGTTGTGATGCGCGTGTCGGCTGGATCTTCATCGCTGTCGGCTCAGGGACGCTTGCCGATGGCTAGTTCAACTTCACGACGATTCCCATTGCGTCGTGTCCGCGACCTCCCCCGGCTCTTCCCGCGGGCAAAATCGGAAGCCGCGGGCGCGGATCTGAAGCGCCGGGAGCCAACCGGGATTGGAGTGCCTTCCTGGGGCAATCCAACGCGGTTGCCGGCCTGATTTGCGATGCCGGAGCGTGGGGACGCGGCGCATAGACCGCTAAGCTCGCCGGCGCATGAGCAGAGTTTCCAGCCGCGTCAGAGACGCCGCGATCGTGTTCGTGATCGCGATGTTCGTGCGCGCGTTGTTCTTGTACACGACCAGCGATCACGGTTGGCCGCACTCGGTTCTGTACGAGGGCGACGCACCGGTCTGGGCGCGCTGGGCGCAGGCGCTGAATCAGGGCGAGGCCTTCGAATTCGATTTGCCGATGCGCACGCCGTCGATTGCGTACGCGCTGCACTGGCTGAACCCGCATGACGTCGCTGCGCCGTTCACCATCGCAAAGCTGTTGTGGTGCGCGATTTCGGCCTTGACCTGCGCGATGTTGTACGTCGTGGTTGCGAGCAGCGTCACGACTCGCGCGGCATGGATCGCGGCCGGTCTGTTGTGCTTTTCCTTCGGCGCCTACGAGTTGGCGACGTCGCTCAACAACGAGGCACCCTACGCGTTCGTGCTCGTGCTGCTGATCGGAGCGACACTGCGCTGGTCACAGGCGCCGCGCGCGCCCTTGGCGATTGCCATAGGAATCTTGCACGGAGTTGCCCTGTTGTTGCGCGCCGAGCACGCGCTGCTGCTGGTCGGTTTCCTGCTCTGGAGCGGATTCGCCACACGCACTGCCATCGGCTTGCGTTCGATGGCGCTGATCGTGGTGGCTGCTGTGGCGATTTGTCTTCCGTGGAGTTGGCGCAGTCACGTCGCGACAAAGCGTTTCAACGAAGTCGAGACCAGCGCGATCGACTTGCGCAATGCCGTTCCTCCGTGGAGCGCCGAGGCGCAGGCTTTTCTTCGACGACTGCCGGCGTTCGCGCGCGACGGGAATTTCAGGCACGTCCAATACCTCGCGCAGGCGAGTGGAAAGAAGCGCGTCGAGCGCGCCGATCTCGAAGAGCACTTCGCCAAACTCTTCGGCTACGTCCCGGAGCCCTTGTCCGAGTGGACGCTGGTCTGCTCCAAGGGCGCGCTCGATTTCGCGCTCGCCAATCAGCCTGCCTGCGACGGCGGTTTCTCGCGCGCGGGCCTGCTCGACGGAACTGATCCCGATCCCAAGTTCGCCTTCGGCAGGCCGAGTCACCTGAAGCTCTACAACCATGGATTTGCGATCGGCCTGGCCTCGATTCGAGCGGACTTCGCGAGCTGGACGCGGCTGGTGAGAAAGAAGCTCGAGCGCTTTTGCGCTGGAGTCACGCTCGGCTGGTCCGCATATGACTTGCCCTACGGCCGCGCGAGCCGGCGCTGGCCGATCGATCTCGCCACGCCGCTTAATGCGAACATCTTCTGCCGCGTTGCCTGCGGCTTGGCGATCTTGGGTGGGATCGTGCTGGGCTGGCGCAGGAATGTCGGCGCGTTGTGCTTGATCGTGATCGCGTACAAGCTGCTCGTGACCGTGCTCTTCTACGGTTATGCACGTCAGGCCGTTTCGATCGCGCCGGTGTTCTACGTGTTCGCTGCGATTGCGATCGACTCAGCGCTCGAGCGCTTGGCTTGCCCAGCGCGCCTCGCGAAGGGGCTTGGAGTGGTGATCGTGCTCGCGCTCGTCGGCTGCGACGTCGCGAGATCGCTCTCCGCCAACCAGTTCGATATTCGCGGCGTGGGTGCGGACACCCGGATCGAGAGGACCCCGCAGTGGGGCTCCGGGGCGTTCGAGAGCTTCGGGGAAATCGAGATTCTTCCTCGCTGACGGGATCGCCGGTGCGCAACATCACTGAAATCGAGACTGCGATCCTGGTTTTCTAACGGGCTGTAGGACCGCTGTTCGCATACACGCGATCGCAGCCGCTACTGACAGATCGTGAATTCGAGGCCGCCGGTCAGCGTGGAGTTGTTCGGCGCAAGGAAGCCTGGATCGCGGCCCCAGATCTGGGCATCGACCACAGTGCCTGGAACTTGCAGATAGGGAGCCGGAGTTCCGCCGAGACCACCGACGGCGAACAGATTCATGTCGAGGGAATACACGCCGCTGCAATCGCTCGCGGGCAAAGCCGTTCCCCCCGAGTTGATCGCGGTCGAGCGCTTGATCGGTGAGTTGACGCAGCGTACTCCACCTTGGAATGGAACTGCGGTTCGACCGGCGTCGCTGTAGAGCAACAGGCCCGGCTTCTGATTGCGCACGTTCGAGCCGTGGATCAGGAATCCCGATCCCGCCGTGGCGCTAGCAACCCCGGTTGAACTTATTGCCGGCGTACAGCCGAGGCTGTTGAGCTTCGGGGTGCAATACGCACTAGCCACGGGGCATGAACCCGGTTCTTCCACGATCCCGAGCAGGCTGGCTCCAAGGCCCGTGTTGCCGACAGGCGTGTTGACGCCCGTCTGGAGTTCGACTCTGTGAATCGAGCCCTGGATGTCCGTGAAGAAAAGTTGGCCTGCTGAATTGAAGGTCGCGTCCTCGACTAGGTTCATGCCGCCATTGCCGCCGACCAGCGTCGCGATCGCGGTGTGCTAGTCTACCTTCCACAGTACGCCGTTGAGTTCAGCTGCGTACAACTGGCCCGTTCCGGAGCAGGCCAGCCCCGTGCGCACCTCCTGGCCAATGTTGCCGACCAAGATCGAGGCGCCCGTACTCGGATTGATCGTGTACAGACTGAAGGGAAAATTGCGCCCGAGGCCGTAGAGCACGCCGCTCGTCGGATCGAAGGCGATGTCCCCGATCG
>JAYUOR010000138.1:0-1999 GCA_043760765.1 Planctomycetota bacterium
ATGGGCATGGCTCCGAGTGCCCACAACGTGGACAGTGCGAGCTTCGCCTCGATGAAGGCCCAGACCCCGCCGCGGTCGCCGACCACGGGCTGCCAGGCGATCGGCCATTGCGCTTGGGGCTCGCTCATGGCACGCGGCCCTGTGGGATCGCGGCCGCATCGGCGTGCAGCGCGGTGTCGATGAGAGCGTCGATGGCGGCAAGGCCCGACTGCAAGGAAAGTTCGATTTCGAGCGCCGCGCAGGTCACGCCCAGCGCCGCGAGCTTGACCTGATCTTTCGCGGTGCACAGCAACAGACGTCCATCGCGGCTGAGGCCTTCGACATCGGCGGCCGTGAAATCGTGATGATCCTTGAAGCGCCGCTCTTCGCACACGCGGGCGCCGAGCGCGCGCGCTGTGCTCGAAAAAGCCTCCGGATTGCCGATGCCGCTGACCAGATCGACCTCGCGCCCGCGCAACAGGTCGAGCGATTCCAGCGCTCCATCGTTCGTGCGCACGGCCCGCGCCGCATGCACCGCGCGAGCCTGCGGAACGCCGGGTGCAAAGCGCTCCAGTTCGGCGCCCAGTGCATCGAGCCACTGCTCTGGAACCTGGTCGGCGCGCGTCAGCACGATGACATCCGCGCGTGCGAGCGCGCTCGGCCATTCGCGCAACAGTCCGCGCGGCAGGAGCGCGCGCACGCTGTCGCCGCCTGCATTGCGCGACAGCCCCCACGGCCGCAGCGCGTCGACCAGCACGAGATCGACGTCGCGCGCGAGCCGGCGATGCTGAAATCCGTCGTCGAGCACGATTGCATTGACGCCGCGCGCGACGAGCTGCTGCGCACCGCGAACGCGATCGCTGCCTTGCACGTGGTCGAGCTTCGGCAGCGCGCCCTGGAGCATGCGCACTTCGTCGTTGGCTTCGCCCGCTCGCGCTCCGTAACCGCGCGCGAGCCAGCCCACGCGCCGGCCGCGGCGCTCGAGTTCGCGCGCGAGCCAGATCACCAGCGGAGTCTTGCCCGTGCCGCCGACCGAAATGTTGCCGACGCTGAACACCGGCACGCCGGCGCGGTGCGCGGCGAAGAGGCCGGATTCATAAAGCCTCGAGCGCAGGCCCGCGGCCAATCCAAACGCCCACGCCGGCATTCGCAAGCATTCGACAGCGCCGCCGCGTCGAGCGAGGCGCTGCTCGAGACGCCGGTCCACGGATCGCGGCGCGGCGCCCGTTTGGGAACGCCCGCCGTCGTTCACAACGTCGGAGTCGGCGGTTCCTCGTCGGGGATCAACTCAATCAGGCCGCGTTCCATCTCGAGGAAAGCGATCTTGATCGGATTGCGTTCGCGGGTCTCGATCAGCGGCGCAGCGCCGCGGATCAACTCACGCACGCGCTTTTGCAGCAACGCGGTCTTGTGGAAGGACCCGGAGACGGACTTTTGCAGACGTTGGGGCAGGGACAGTTCCATAGGGCTCGCGTGCTCGGGCCGAACCGGGGGGGCTTGCAAACAAGAACCGTTGGCGATCGGTCCGCCCGCTCCCGGAGAGCCCGGCAGGATAGCTAAGGAGGGGGTCGCGGCGCAAGGCTGGGGTCGGTATGGATGGAACCGGCCGGGAGCGGCCGTTCGAGGCCAACCCGGTGGCCTGGCAGGTCTTCCCCCCCCTCCGCCTATGTCCGATTTGACATATGATCGGACCAGGACAGCCGAGCGGGCTCTCGGAGTTGCGTGCGGGTAGCGATTCGTTCGGCCCCCAGGCTAGACACAGAAGTCAGGGGAAGCATGCCATGAACACAGCCAAGAAAAAGAAACTACGGGCTGCGGGCTGGCAAACGGGTGCAACGAAGGACTTCCTGAACCTGAGCCCCGAGGAAGCGCTACTCGTCGAAATCAGACTCGCGCTCGCCACAGCGCTCAAGCGCGAACGTCAGCGCCGCCGCTGGACACAGTCGCAGCTCGCGGAATTCCTGGGCACGAGTCAGTCGCGACTTGCGAAAATGGAAGCGAGTGATCCGTCGGTCTCGAT
>JAYUOR010000139.1:0-4962 GCA_043760765.1 Planctomycetota bacterium
ATCCCCATGCTGAAGACAGTCCTGCTGACACTGGGTTCGGTCATCGCCATCGTCGTGGTGATCGGACTGTGCTTGTCGACGCACTACTCGGCTTCGCGCAGCGTCGTGATTCAGGCTTCCGCCGAGGGAGTCTTTGCGCTGATCGGCGATCTGAAGCGCTGGCCGGAGTGGGAGCCGTTTTCCAAGTCGGACCCGACGACGAAGACAACGCTCGGCGACACGACCACAGGGATTGGAGCCAGTCAAAGTTGGGTGGGCGAAGGAAACAAAGGCCGACTGAAGTTCACGGCCTGCGATCCGAAGATCGGCATCGAGTACGACGTGGTCTTCACCAACGGCGAGCACGACTCGCAGGCGAAGAGTTGGATGCGCATGAGCGAGCGTTCGCAGGGTTCCGTCGAAGTACTCTGGGGCATGGAAGGCGAAATGAACATGCCGATGGTCGGAGGCTACATCGCGTTGTTCGCCGACAAGTTCATCGGCCCGATGTTCGAAGGTGGCCTCGGTGCGCTGAAGACGAGGGCCGAAGCCAAGGCCGCGGAAGCGAAGTAGGCGCACAGGGGTTGCGACGGTCGCGGGAAATGCCGCGAATGAACGCTGCTCTTGGGGAGTAGCCCGCTGGTACCTTGCGGCCTGCTGTTCTTGCGCTCAGACTTGGGAGTCGGTCGCTGCCCTGTAAGGCACCTTGTTTTCCCCAGCTCGCTTCTCCCCTGGGCTCACAGCCCGCCCTCGTCCCATGCTGCATCGCCCCCTGCTTCTACTGTCGGCCGTCGTCCTGTCGTCTGCCGCGTCGCGCGCCCAGAATTTCGCCTTTCACGTCGTGCAACCGCAGAGCACGGTCGACATCACGTCGAACTTCGAGCTTGCGCTTCCCGGCACGGTCATCGGCAACTTCGACGCGGTCAACAACCCCACTGGCACGCGCACGCTCCCGGGTCTGTTCGGTGGCAGCGGCAACCAGCCGGTCACCATGAATATCACGCTGCAGACCGCGCTCGCGTTCCAAGGGCAGCCCCTGGGAACCTTCGACGCTCAGGTCGACTTGAACAATTTGGGGCTGAGCGTCGAGAACTTTTCGCTCGACGCGCTCGGTGGTCAAAACGGTCAAGCCGATCTGACTTTGGAATTGCTCTACCAGACCTTTCGCACCTTCCAGCCGACGTCGTTGTTCCTCGGCGGTATCGCGCTGCCCTTGCCCTTGGGGCAAGGCACAGTTTCCGGCCTGACCTTCGTGCAGAACGGCGCCGGTGTCGGAGTCTTGATTCCCGATCCGTTGATCCCCGGTCAATACACTGCCACCCTGCTCGTGCCCACGGATGTAACCTTCACGCTCGACCTGCTGGGCACGGTCACGCCGGTGGGTCCCCTGCCGCTCGCGCTTCCGCTGGTCGGCACGCTGACCGTGAACGGCGGCGCCGCGCAACTCGCCTTGGTGATCAAGCAATCGACCAGCCAGACGATTCCCGATCCGTTCCCGGGTCAGACGATCGACAATTTCGCGCTGGCGGTGCCGACGATCATTCCTCCGGGCGGCACGGCGAATCTGCTGTTCAATGCGACCTTCGGCGACATCCTGTTCGACCTGACGAGCTCGATTCACATCCTTGCCGATGGCGCGGCGGTCTGCGCCGTGGCGCACCTCTGCCCGCCGACGCCGAACTCCGTCGGCGCTGGGGCGACGATCGACGTGCTCGGTTCGCCTTCCGCGAGCGCGAACAACCTGTCGATCCGCACGAGCAACCTGCCCGTGCACAGGATGAGCACCGTCCTGTTCGGAAGCCAACCCAGGGCGACACCCTTCGGCGGCGGCACGCTGTGTGTCGGAGGCAGCGTATATCGCCTGATTCCGGTCCAGTCGGATGCGTTCGGCGACGCGGTCGCCCCGGTGGACTTCAGCAATCCCTCGCCGAAGTACCAGGCCCTGGTTCCCGGTTCGGTCTGGTATTTCCAAGCGCTGTACCGCGATCCCAGCTTTATCGGTCCGCCAGGCAATACCTCGGAAGCACTGAGAGTTCAGATCTGCCCCTGAGGAAAGTCGCTGTGAAAATCGGGCGCGGCCAATCGTGAATCCCATGCGATCGCGATCGGCCGCGCTCCTCGTTGTGGCCGCCTGCCTGGCGCTCGCCGCCTGGATGGGCTTCGCCTGGAACCGCGCGCGCCATGTGGCTGTGCGCGAGCTCGAGGGAGCGAGTGATTTTCAGCCGGTCGCGCGCGCATCGCAGGCCGACGCGACTGCGGTCATGGCCCCCTCGGCGACCGAGTCAGGCACTGCGGCGATTGCGACGCAACGCGTGGATCCGAGCGCTGAAACGGAACTCAACGGGACGCTGCGTGTCGTCTTCGACAGCGACGATCGCCCCGCGGCCGGCGTCGACATCTACTGGTTCGCCAGCCTGCAACTCGCCGAAGGCCGCTGGCGCGATGACCTCGACGAACTCGGCATGGGCGTGGACTTCTTCCAACGCAACGGCCGGCACTTCGTCAGCGATGACAGCGGCGCGGCTCGCATCCCGACGGACAGTGGCAGGATCCAGATCGTCGGCACGACGCGTACGCACTTTGGGATGGCCACGTTCACTCGCGAGGCGGGATCACCGGAGCCGATCGTGTTGCGACTGCGCGAAGCCTTCGCGCTGTCGGTGCGAGTTCTCCACGCGTCCTCGCGTTCGCCCGCCCGCGACGTAGTCGTGGTCGCGTCCTGCAGTCAACTGCCCGGCATGCGAGTCGGCGCGCGCAGCGACGAGCAAGGAATCGCGCGCCTTTTCCCGCTCTTTCACGAGGACGATCCGCGCGGCCAGTGGTATGCGAGCCTGCCCGGAGTTTTTTTCGACGAGATCCGCGTCGCGTTGCCGATGAAGGGGCAATCGGACCCGCTGGAATTGCTGCTGCCCGAGTCGGCTCCGGCGACGGTGCGCATCGTCGACGACAAGGGCGAACTTTGTCCGCTCTCGGGCAAGCTTTTGATCGGCTGGAACGACCGGGACGGCGATCCGCTCGAGCCGCGGTCCGTGCGCATCAGCGACGGCATCGCCAATCTGACGCGCCTCGAAGTCGGTGTGAAGCTGCACGTGCGCGCCCAGATTCCAGAACTGACGGATACGCCCGAGTCCGTGTTCACCCTCGGCCCCAAGCACGCCGCCGTCGGCCGCTTCGAGCTCCAGCTCAAGAATCGCTGAAGCGCTGAGCGCTCAGGCACTCAGGCGCAGGCTCTTCGCGCGCGCAGCGACGATCTCCAGCGCGGCCAGGCGATAGGCTTCGGCAAAGGTCGGGAAGTTGAACACGTGATCGACGAAGGCGTCGACGTTCAGGCCGCCGATCAGCGCCATCTGCGCGATGTGGATCAACTCGGTGGCGCTCTCGCCGACGATCTGTGCGCCGAGCACGCGTTGGCCCAGCGCATCGGCGACCAGTTTCAACTTGCCGTCGCGCACTCCGTTGATGCGGCCGCGCGCGAGGTCTGAGAAATTCGCCACACCCACGACGGCTCCGCCGAAGCGTGTGCGCGCCGTGGCTTCGTCGATACCGACGCAGGCCATTTCGGGCAGCGCGTAGATGCCGCTGGGCGTCGCGTCGACGCTGGTGTGCGTTTCCAGTCCGAGCATGTGGCGCACCGCGCGCCGGCCCTGCTCCATGGAGCTCGCGGCGAGCGCCGGAGGTCCGATCACGTCGCCGACGGCGTAGATTCCCGGCACTTTCGTGCACAGCGTGGCGTCGACTTCGATGTGCCCGCGAGCGCTGGTGCCAAGACCTGCGGCGGGCAGGTTGAGCCGCTCGACGTTGGCGACTCGTCCGAGCGCGACCAGCGCCTGTTCAGTCGGGATGAGCGTGCCGTCGTCGAGTTCGGTGATCACGCGCGAGACGCCGTCCCACTGAACCTGCTTGACTTGCCGTCCGCCGCACCAGGTGCCGCCCATGGCGCGAAAATTCTTGAGGAACGTCTCGACGATCTCTTCGTCGAGGAAGCCCAGCGGGCGCGCGGAGCGATCGATCCACGTGACGCGCGATCCAAGCGCCGCGAAGATCGAAGCGAATTCGCTGGCGATGACGCCGCCGCCGAACACCGTGATCGATTCGGGCAACCAGGTCATGGCCAGCACGGAATCCGAGTCCAGGACGTGTTCGTGGTCGATCGGCAGATCACCCGGCTTGCGCGGCCGCGATCCGGTGGCGATGACGATGTGCTTGGCGACGATGTTCAGCGCGGGCCGGCCCGGCGCGCGCACTTCGATTTCATGGGCGGAAACGAAGCGGCCGTGGCCGAAGACGACCTCTGCGCCGGAGTGCGCGACCTGGGCAGCGACGAGTTCTTCGTTGCGCGCGACGACCTCGTCCTTGCGGCGCATCAAAGCGTCGATTGGCACGCGTTCGCCCGCTTTCACGCCGCCGGTGCGCAGCAGCGCCTGGGCGCGCTCGTGCAGCGTCTTGCTCGGAATCGTTCCGCGGTGCACACATTCGCCGCCGACGCGTGAATCGCGTTCGATCAGAATCGTGCGCGCACCGCTGCGCGCGGCTTCGATCGCGGCTGAGTGTCCGCCCGGGCCGCTGCCCAGGATCGCGACATCGCAATGACGTATTTCGCTCACGACATCACCTCGGCCAAGGCGCGGATGTTCTCGGACTGTTCCTGCAACGCGGCGAGGTCCTCTTCGTACATCCCGAGCGCGCTCAGGATCGGATCTAGATCCGCGAGATCGTCTTCACCGTGACAGTTGAGCGCGAGCCGGTCGGCGAGCTGCGTGGTGTAGACCTCATCGGAAAACGCCGGCGCTTCGTGGGGAGCGTGGTGATAGCGTGCCGCCGCGTGCGTCCACTCTGGAAGCGACCAGGAGCGCACCAGCCGCTCGCCGACCTCGGTGTGGAAGTGCGCGATCGCCAGATCGAGTTCCTCGGCAGCGAATTCCAGCTTGCACTTGGCTTGGATGACTTCGACCGCCTGCAGCACCACGGGCGCGCCGACTTCGT
>JAYUOR010000140.1:0-4961 GCA_043760765.1 Planctomycetota bacterium
CTCGCCAAGGACTTCGTGATCCGCAAGATCGACGTCGACCGCACGCTCGGCGGTCAAGAACTCTACGCGCAATACCGCCCGGCGAACGACGGCATCCCGTGGTTCTGCGTGATCGACGCTGCGGGCAAACCGCTCGCGACATCGGTGAACGACAAGGACGAGAACATCGGTTTCCCCTCGAAGGACGAGGAGATCGCGGTCTTCGGCGCCTTGCTGGCCAAGACCGCGAAGAACTTGAGTGCAGCCGACATCGAGACGTTGAAGGGTTCGCTGGTCGAGGTGCGCGAGGGCGGCAAGCGCAAGAGCACGCCGTGATCGGCGCGGCCCTGGCGCTGTTCCTGCTGCAGACACCGAGCGCACCCGAGCTCGCCAAGAAAGCGCCACCGACGCGCGCAGCGTTGATTGCGGGTGCGGTCGAACAACTCATCGCCATCCAGGAAGGCGGCGAGTGGCCCTACGAAGGCGTCTACCGAGTCGACCGCGAGATCCCGATCGGCTATCGCATCGGCGGAACGAGCATCGTTGCGACCACGCTGCTGCACGCGGCGCCCGCGAATCCCGCCGCCAACGCCGCGATCGCACGCGGGCTGGAGTCGGTGCTCGCCCTACTCGATCATCCGTTGATGAAACCTTCGACCGAGGACACGTACGACGTGCGCGTCTGGGGCCACAGCTATGCGCTGGCGTTCCTGTGCGAACTGCGCGCCGCCAAGAAACTTGGCTCCCATGAAGCGGACGCCGTACGCTGGATTCCCAAGCTGATCGAAACCCTGGCGACCGAGGAAATTCCTGGCGGCGGCTGGAACTACGCCAATCACAAGCAGCCCGCAACTTTCGTCACGGCGCCGGTGATCCAGTCACTGCTCTTCGCGCGCGAGCAGGGCGGAAAAGTTCCCGACGAACTGTTCGAGCGCGCGCGCAACGTGCTTCTGTGCGCGCGCCACGGCGACGGCGCCTTTGTCTATTCAGGCGGGGCGAAGGAACCCGGTGGGCTCGGCATGTCAGGCACGCAGACGGCTTCGCTCGCGGGCGCGTCCGGCCGTTCGGCGGCCTGCGAGAGCACGCTCTGGCTCTTGGGCGCGACGACGCTCGATCACGTGCGCGAATCGGCGCTGAATTTCTTCGAGCACTGGGACGATCTGGAGGCGCGCCGCAAAAAGACGGGCACGCACGAGGGCCCCTATCGCATCGCGCCCTACTATTTCTATTACGCGCACGCCTTCACGGCCCAGGCGATCGAACTGCTGCCGGAGAAAACGCGCGACGAATTGCGCCAGCGCATGTTCGATACCTTGCTGCGCACGCGCGACGAAGACGGCACCTGGGACGACCGCATTTTTGCGCGCACGCGCAACTACGGCACATCGATGGCTGTGCTTGCACTGTTGACGGAGAAGGCGCCGCGGCCGAAGGCATGGACATCGGCGTCGGCTCCGGCCAAGGATAAAGCGCAGGGGCGGTGAGCGAGTCAGGCGGCGACAAAGTCTGGTACGAAGCCGGCCTGCGCTTTTCGTGCACGCAATGCGGCAATTGCTGTCGCAACCACGGCGAGTACGCCTTCGTGAACCTTGGGCCGCGCGAGATGGAAGAAATCCCGCGCTACCTTGGGATCAGCGCCCAGGAATTCCTGGAGCGTTACTGCACGAAGCAGCCGGGTCACTTCCCGACACTGCGCATGGACTCGCCGCAGTGTCCGTTCCTCGACAACGCCTCGCGCTGCGCGATCTACGCCGTGCGGCCGATGCAATGCCGGACTTGGCCGTTCTGGCGCTCGAACCTGGAGCAGAGCATCTGGGAAGGCGTGGTCCGCGAACGCTGCCCGGGCAGCGGCAAGGGTGAGTTGTATTCGCGGGAAGCCATCGACACGCGCGCCGACGCGACGGAAAGCAATTTCGACTGACGAATCGGACAGCACGGTCCGATTCGTCAGCGGCTTGCAGGCGTCGTGCGCTGATACCAGTCGCCGACTTTGGTGCCGCGCTCGAAACGGCCGGTTTCGAGCAGTTCGCCGCACTCGTCCCAAAAACTCCATTCGCCTTCGCGCGTGCCGTCGAGGAAGTCGCCGGCGGACTCCTTCGAGCCATCGGGCCGGAAAAATTCCCAGCGGCCGATGCGCCGGCCGTTCAGGCTTGGTCCGTGCGCCTCGAGCAAGCCGTTCTCGTGCCAAAAGAACATTTCCGTCGTCGCCTCGCCGTCGCGGGTGAATTCAGACTGCGATCGCAGCGTCCCGTTCGGCCACCAAGCGTGCCAGATTCCCGCGGGTTCGCCGTGGATCCAGTGGCGCTCGAACTCCAGCGCGCCGCCGCGATAGTAACTGCGCTCGCGGCCGTGTTTCTCGAACGCGCCGCCGATTTGCACGAGCCCTTCGACTTCCGTGTGCATCTGTCGCGGCTTCGGACCCTTGTCCCAGTACTCGTGGCGCAGGTCCATCTGACCGGGCTTGGGTTCGCTGGGACCGTGCACCGTGCTCGGCAGACTCATCGTCTGATGGCAGGCAAGGCCTTGGCACGCCGCGAGCCCCAAGAGCAGCGCGCAGCTTCGAAGAAAGCGCTGCTTCATTCGTTGCGCACGTCCATGATCGCGCGCAGCAACCAGTGGAAAGTGCCCTGGGACCAGCTGCGGTAGTAGGGGCTGAACGCGAAGAGGTGCACTCGGCCCTTCTCCACATCGGCGCGCACCCAGGCGGCCTTGCCGGCGATCACGTTGGGAGAGCGGATCCAGCCTGAGAGCAGAAGATCGTTCGACGCATAGTTCGCCAGGATCAAAGGCTGAGGTCCCTCCTTCGGCTTGGGATCCGCCGGCGCCCAGGCGAGGCCGCCCGAGAAGAACAAATTGCCCGTGGCCGGATCCGCGGGCGAGAGCGCGTCGCCGTCGATGTGTTCGAGCCGCGCGCGCAGCACACTTCCAGGGCAGGAGAAATCGCCGGCCTCCTTGCCGTGGGCGACATCCTTCAAGGGCAGTTGGAAAAGATCGATCGCCCAGCCCGACGAGCGGCCGATGGTGACAAGCCTGCCGCCGCCGCGCACGAAGGCCTCGATCGCCAGCCGGCCTTCGCGCTCGATGCCGCCGGCGTATTCCTCGGGCACGCTTCCGGAATCGAAACCGTGGTCGATGCCGTCGCTGGAGAGATCGGGCAGCACGAGTACGTCGCACAGCGACTGCAAGTCGCCGCTCTTCAAGCGCGCGTTGTCCACCGATTCGTAGGGCAGGCCGCAGTACTCCAAGGTCCAGCGCAACCAGCCTTCATCCATGCTCGCGGTCCAGGACTTGTAAACGGCGACGCGCGGCAGCTTCGTCCACTTCGCCAGGCTCTTGGATGTCGGCGGGATTTCGAACTTGCGCACGGCCGTCATTCCGCCCGCGTTGTCGTGGGATAACTCCGAGAACAACGCGCGCCAGCCGTCGATGTTGTCCGCGGACTCCGGCAGACTCTTCGCGGAGGGCCCTGCGTCGCCGGCCTTCGAGATCAATGGGATCTGAAGCGCGTCGAGCTCCAAGGCGCTCCCGTCGTTCAGGAATCCGAGTTTCGCGGCAGCCAGGGCCTCGACACCCAGCAAAGCCGGCAAGGTCCAGCCCGCGACGTCATAGGGCGGCTCGTCGCCGGGATAGGCCTGGATGTCGAACAGATCGTGCACGTGGCGCCAGGCCGGCTGGCCGCGCGCGATCACGATCGCGCCTGGCGCCAGCACTCGTCCGTCGACGGTGATCGGCGTCGTGGCCTTGCGCAGCTCGACGCCGGTGCGCAGCAGCGCTTCGCATACGCGCATGACCGCATTCGTGTCGCGATTCTCCGCAGGGATCACCCAGGCCGCGGGTGAACCGCTGTCCGTTCCGATCGCGCAGGTGCGCTGCGCGGCTTCGAGCACCGTGCGCGTGAACAATTGCGGCTCGCGCGCCACGCCGGAGAGCAGAGAGTTAGCAAACGCTAGCTCGTAGTCGACGATATCGCGCACGCGCCACCAGCCGCCGGGCCAGGGAACGCGAAAACGATTCGACGGCGCGTACCGCGAAAGTCCCGAGGGCGCGCGCAACTTGTCGGCGGCAACCCACAGCGGGCTCGCCAGATTGGCCGACGCCGCTTCGGTCAACAGACCGATCATGTTGTGCCGCACAGGAACGTTGCGATTCCCGCCGTGCCACCACATGTCGAAGGACACGCCGCTGGCGACACCCTTCAAGCCCTTCGAAGTCATGTCGAGCGCCGCGCGCGTGCCGATCAGGTCGATCGCCCCCATCACGCTGGCGTCCAGATTGGGATCGAGCGGGTCGCGGAAGGGCGGCACGAACATGCGCTCGGCGTACGAACCCTGCTGGTGCACGTCCCAATAGATCTGCGGACGCCAGCGTTCGTACAAGAGCTTCGAAACGACGCGCGTTTCCTCCAACGAGAGCATGAACCAGTCGCGGTTGTTGTCGTGGCCCGCGTAGTGCTGATAGAGCCAGGGCATCGAGCCACCCTCGAAGGACTTGCCGACGCTGTCCATGTACCAGTGCGCGACCTTGTCGAGGCCGTCGGGATTGGTGCAAGGCAGGATCACGACGACGACCTTTTCGCGCACGCTCTTCCACGGCTCGGCCTGCGAGGTCGCCAGATTCCAGGCCAGTTCCATCGCGAACTGCGGCGCGGCAACTTCGGTCGAGTGCATGGCGTTGGAGATCACTACGACCGGCACGGCGCGCGCGATCAGTGCCTCGATATCGCTCGCGCCAAGCTTGCGCGGATCAGCGAGCTTCTGCGCATCGCCGCGCACGCTTTCGAGCCGCGCCATGTTCGCTTCGCTGGCGATCACGCAGGCCAGGTAGTCGCGGCCCTCGGTGGTCTGGCCGGCGACTTCGAGCGTCACGCGCGCGGACTTGGCATCGAGGTCCTTGTACCAGCTCGACACGGCGTTCCAGTCGGGCAGATGGAAGTCCGCCCCAACCGGATAGTCGAGATGCTGCTCGGGCGGCACTTGCGCGGG
>JAYUOR010000141.1:0-1997 GCA_043760765.1 Planctomycetota bacterium
TGATCGGTAGCGAGTTCGAACTCCCAGACGAGTTTTCCGTCCCAGTCGAGTTCTTCGATGCGACCGCCGATTCCGCCGGCGTGGAAGCGCGGATTGTTCTCGATCATCGCCGTGCGCAGCAGGTGACCGTTGGGCAGGAAGTACACGCCGCCCGACGGCACGTACTTCGTCTCCCACGTATGCACGGTCTTGCCTTCCATGTCTACGAAGTGCACCAGCTTCGAATTGATCGGTGAGATCAGCGTGAAGCCGTCGAGCGCCGCGGGCAGATGCGTGCGCAATCCGCGCTCGCCTTCGACCTTCGCGAAAGGAGGCTCCTCCTCGGGCTTCTTGTCGTCCGCCGCGACGGGCTTGGCCGGATCGTCGCCTGCCGGCGCGACCTTCGCAGCAGCATCGGCCGGCTTCGCCTGCGGAGCGGAAGCGGCAGGCGCTTCGGTCGCGGTCTTTTCGCAAGCCACGCTCAGGACGATGGGCAAGAGGCTGAACCAAGGAACAACGTGTTGGGGACGAATCATGCGGCGGATTGGGTCAACTTCTCCGGGGTTTGGCGCTTGGCGATCGAATGGGGCAGTGCAGGCCCGTGGGAGCACCTTCCACGCTGGATCCAGCGCTACGGGCCAGCTTGAAGCGCTCGCTCCAGTCCGCGGGCCAACACTGGAGGAGTTGCAATTCGATCGAATCCTCCTACGGCGAGCTCAGTTGCAGCGTGATGGGCAGATTCGCGTCTTCAGGCTGGTCGGGCAGACCGTCAAGTTTCAGGCGACGCGTTCCTAGGCCCGTGTGCGGCTACGCATCAGTTGCCTACGTCGCTGGCGAAGTCGAGCCGGGGCTCGGGCTCCTAGAATTTGCCCGCCAGTCCGGGGTGGTCCTTCGCAATGCGCGTTGCACGAAACAGCGCCTTTTTCGGCGCCTTGCCGGCCTGCTCGGCGGGTTCGACCTCGCCGCCGAGGGGATTGTAGAAGTCCCAGACGATTTCGCCCGCGCGCGTGACTTCGAAGACTCGGCCGCGTGCACCCTCGCAGATCAACGTGTTGCCGTTCGACAGGCGTTGCGCGCCGGAGATGAACGGCGAGAAGAATCGCTCAGGATCGTTGTAGCTCCAGGTGAGTTCCGTCGGCCCAAAGGCCTCGCCCGGCTTGCGCGTGAATCCGGCTGCCGGATCGAAGGGCAGGCTGAATTGCTCGACCTGCGAGTACTCCTTGTCGTTGTGCTCTTTCTCCTTGCGGCCACTGCCGTTGTTGAACACGAGCATGCTGAGTTCGCCGGGCTTCGCGCCGGGCTGCCAGGTCACGTTGTGTTGGTAGAAAAGCTTGCGGCTCGACTTGTCTCCGATGCCGTAGTTGCGTGAATGTCCGTAGCGGTAGAGCAGCTCCCCGCCGTGCCCGCGCTTTCCGCCACTGGATCCAGCGGCTTCCGCGGTCGTGGTCGAGTGATCGATCACGAAGACCTCGCACAGATGCGGCGATGAAAATGCGATCAGGTCCTGCTCGGGCAGATACTCGATCGCGTTCATGTGCATCCAGTCCGCGTCGTACTTCTCTTCCTTCTTCTTGGGCTTCTTCGTGGCATCGTCCGCGGTCTTGGCGCCGTCCTTGGGCTCGTCTTTTCCGCCGGTGTAGCCCAGGCCCTGAATCTGCTTCTCGCGTTCCTCGCGCGCCTTGCGCTCTTCGTCTGTCTCGGGCGGATCGAAGCGATGGTCGGCGTTGATGTCGATGCGACCAGGGAAGTCCTTGGGATCGCCGAAGTTCGGGCCCTTCTCGCGCACGTCCTGCACCATGTGGTCGAAAGAGCGCCATTGCCAGACGATCTCGCCGCCAGACGGAAGCGTGGGGTGGATCTCGATCACCATGTCGCACCACAGGCCTTCCTCGTGGACGCGATTGGGTGAACGGCCGCGGTCGAAGATCTCCTCGGGTGCGTGATATTCCCAGGCGATCGCCAGGATATTGCCGTTGGGCAAGCGCGAGATGTCGTGGTGCGTCATGCGCTGATCGGTG
>JAYUOR010000142.1:0-4958 GCA_043760765.1 Planctomycetota bacterium
AGCTCGCGCGCTTCGATCCGGCATCGGACGAACTGCAGCCGGTCGGCGATCTGGTCAATCGCGGACCAGATTCTTCGGGCACGCTGCGGCTTCTGGTCCAACTCGGCGCCAAGGGCGTACTCGGCAATCACGATCTGCATCTGCTGCGCGCGGCCCGCGCCGGGCGAGTGTTGCGCGCCACGGACACGTTTGGCGATGTGTTGGCGGCAGCGGACCGCGAGCTGCTGCTCGACTGGCTGGCGCAGCTGCCGTTCGCGCGCAGTTGGAACGACGTCTTCCTGGTCCACGCCGGGGTCTCGCCCGCCTGGTCCGATCCAGAGGCCACGCTCTGCGGGCACGATCCACTGGGCGCGAATCCTGACACCGACTTCGCGACCCGCGTGCGCTACTGCGACAGCCGCGGCCGCCGCCCTGAACACGACGATCCCCCGCCGCCGGAGCCGTTCCGCCCTTGGTTCGAATGGCCACGAGCGAAGCCGCTCGTGGGACGCACGATCGTCTTTGGCCACTGGGCCGTGCGCGGGCTCGTCGTCGCGCAAGGACTGCGCGGGCTGGACAGCGGTTGCGTGTGGGGCAACCGATTGAGCGCCTGGATCGCGGAAGAGGATCGCGTCGTCAGCGTGCCCGCGCGCCGCGCCTACGCCGCCTTCGACGACTGAACCCGGCGGCCCGCGGCGCCAAAGTTCGCGCAGAGCGTGCTCAGCCACAGGAAGAGCGGCATGGCGAGCCCCCAGCCGAGCGCCACGAGCAAGACGCTGCGCCAGGTCGGATCGAAGAACGCGACCGCCGAAGTGCGCGCGGCTCCTGCGTAGGAAAGTGGCGCACCGATGGCGCCGAACAGAGCGGCGATCCCGTAGCGAGCTTGCATCCACGACATGGAATTGTGAAAGGTCGTCGCGAAGATCGCCCACATCGCCAGGATCCAGGCGGGCGCCAACGCACCCAAGATCGGCGCTCCGCGGTAGTGCAGGACATCGCCGTGCGCCAGCGCCGTGTCCAACAAGAGGCCCAGCGGCGGCACGATCAAAAGCAGCAGCGCGTCGCGGCGCGGATCGTCCGAGATCCACGCCAGGTGCAGCGCCAGCGAGACCGCCACGAAAGCGAACGCCAACCAGGCCCAGGACTGTTCGACGCTGAGCACGAGCGCGAACCAGCCGGCCTGGAACAGCACGAAGTTGGAAAGCTTCTTCAATCGAGTGCCGACAGGAGCGGCGAGCGTCGATTGCCCGGTTTGGCGAACAGGATCTGCACGTCGCCGAGTACGCGTTCCGCGAAGCCGCCTTCGCAGTAGGCCAGGTAGTACTCCCACATGCGCGCGAAACGATCGTCGAAACCCTGGCGGCGAACCTCTTCGCGCCGGCTGAGAAAACGCGTGCGCCAGGCGCGCAACGTCGGCGCGTAGTGCGGCCCGATGTCCTCGAGCTGCACGATCTTCATGTCGGTCACATGCGTCGTGCGCAGGGCGAGCGCGCCGACCGAGGGAATGAAGCTGCCGGGGAAGATGTGCTTCTGGATGAAGTCGACGTTGCGCAGCGCCTGCGCGTAGTACTGATCCTGGATCGTGATCGCCTGCAGCAACATGGCTCCGTGGGGAGCCAAGAGTTCGCTGCAGCGGCGCATGTACGTATCGAGGTAGCGCTCGCCGACGGCTTCGATCATTTCGATCGAGACTAGCTTGTCGAAGCGACCGCGCAGATCGCGATAGTCCTCGAACAGTACCGTGATTCGGTCGGAGAGTCCGGCGCGGCGGATGCGCTCGGCCGCGAGCGCGTGCTGCTGTTTGGAAATCGTGGTGGTCGTGACCCGCACGCCGTAGTGCGCCGCAGCGTGAATCGCCATGGCGCCCCAACCCGTGCCGATCTCCAGCAGCTCTTCGCCGGGGCGCAGATCGAGTTTCTTGCAGACCCGTTCCAGCTTGGCGAGTTGAGCTTGCTCAAGACTCGCGTCAGGCCGCTCGAAGATCGCGCACGAATACATCAGCGATTCGTCGAGGAACAGCCGGTAGAAGTCGTTGCCTAGGTCGTAGTGCGCGGCGATGTTCTGCTTCGAGCCTGCGCGGGTGTTCGAGCGCAAGACGTGCAGCAATTTCAGCCCCGGCTGCGCGAGCCGCGCGAAGCCGCCCTCGAGTCCGTTCAGCACGCTGCGGTCGCGCACCAGGATGCGCATCAGACTGACGAGATCGTCGCAGTTCCACGCTGCGCCCATGAAGCCTTCGGCGGCCGCGACGCTGCCGCCGAGCACGAAGTCGATGTAGAGCGCCGGATCGACGACCTCGACGCGCGCGCGCAGATCGTGCGGCGTCGATCCGAATTCGCGGACGCCGTCGGCGTCGACCCAAGTGACGTGTCCGCCACTCAACTTTTCGAGGCGCTGAAACAGTTGTCCGCGCGCCGCGCGCTCGAAACTCGTGAGCTTTCGTTGCGCGCTTTGGACCTGGAGCGATTGTCCGGCCGGCTTCGCGGCGGAAGGGGCTGCGCTGAGCGGCAATTCCGAGGTCAGATTCGTCATGTGGCGGCCTCATCGGGCTTCGTGTTCGTGGCGGGCGTCAGCGGATGGGGAAAGAAGGTCGCGCCCTTGAGCCGCAGGCGCAGCGCCTGCCAGTAGATCGCGGCGATCGTCTTGAAGGACATCCATGGATGCAGCGCGAGCGAGCGCGCGGCGTTCGTGGCGGACCAGGCGCGCGAATCCAGGCGCAACTCGGAGCTGAAGATCAGCGCGCCGCGCTCGAAGTTCTTCATCGAGATGGAAAGCTGCGGCCCGAATGCGCTGAAGGTCCACTCGTAGTCCAGCTGCATCGGGAAGAACGGCGAGATGTGGAAGTCCTTGGCGAAGCGGAATTCCATCCGGCCATCGGGCGCGAGTTCCGCGTCGCGCGCGGCGAGCGCGTAACAGTGCTGCTCGCCCCAGGGTGTGTTGTTGATCTCGGCCACGATCGCTTCGGTGCGTCCGGCGGCGTCGAGACAGAAATAGAAACTGACCGGATTGAAGACGTAGCCGAAATGGCGCAGCTGCGTCAGCAGCACGATGCGACCGGCGGGCGCGCTGCCCGTGCGCTGGCGGACGAGTTCGCGCACGCAGTCCGCAAGCGGCCGCGCCGGATCGCCGAGGTGATCGCCACGGCGGAAGCAAGCCAGATTGAAGCGTTCAGCGGACCACAGCCAGCGACCGCGAAAGAGCCCGGGCAATTCGTCGAGCTCGAGTCCGACCAGGAAATGTCGGTAATTGAAGCGATGCGCGACCGCGCCGACGCGCACGTGGAACACGCGGCCGGTGTAGAACGCGCTGGTCCACGACAGCAGATTCATCGCGCGGCCTCGAGTGCCAGCGCTCGCGGCGCTTCGAGGCCCTGGCCGAAAGACTTGCCGACGTCGAGCGCACTGTTCACGCCGTCCTCGTGGAAACCGAAACCCCAGTAGGCGCCGCAGTAGTGCGTGCGCCGCACGCCGCTGATCTCGCGCTTGCGACGTTGGGCCGCGACGGCGGCCGGAGTGTACTGAGGATGGTGATAGACCATGCGCCGAAGCACCTTCGCGGGATCGATCGCGCCGGTGTGGTTAAGAGTCACGAGGTATTGCTCGTCGCATTGAAGCGACTGCAGCGAATTCATCCAATAGCTGACCGTCGCGCGGCCGTGATTCGCAGCGCCATCGCGCGGCACGTGATAGTTCCAGGCTGCGCGCGCCAGAGGCCGGCGCGGCAAGAGTCGCGCGTCGGTGTGCAAGACCGCTTCGTTCTCCTGATATCCGATTGCGCCCAGGACCTCGCGTTCCTCCGACGAAGGATCCTCGAGCAGCGCTAGGGCCTGATCGGAGTGCGCCGCGATCACGACGTGATCGAAGCGCAGACGCTCGCCCGAGTGCAGGCGAAGTTCGGCCTCGCCGGGGTAGCGGCGGATGCCGCGCACCGGATGGCTGCGCTGAATGCGCCGTTCGAACGGGGCTGTGAGCGGCGTCAGGTAACTCTGCGATCCGCCGCTGACCACACGCCAGGTCGGCCGATCGTCGATCGAGAGAAAACCGTGGTTGGCGAAGAACTGCGCGAAGTAGCGCGCAGGGAACGACTCCATCTGCCCTGGCGCCGCCGACCACACGGCCGCCCCCATCGGAACGATGTAGTGCCGCCGGAAGGCCCGACCGTAGCCGCCGCGATCCAAGAATTCGCCGAGCGTCAGCGCTTCGTCGGCGCTCTCGAGCAACAGCCGAGCCGCCTTGTTGAAGCGCAAGATGTCGCGAAGCATGCCCAGGAACGACGGCCGCAGCAGATTCGCACGCTGAGCGAACAGCGTATTGAGACTCGTCCCGTTGTACTCGAGCCCCGTGCGCTCGTCGCACACGCTGAAACTCATGTTCGATTCGCGGCTTGGCACGCAGAGCTGCTCCAGCAGGCGGACGAAGTTGGGATAGGTCCGGTCGTTGAAGACGATGAAGCCGGTGTCGATCGAAAGTGTCCGGCCCTGCTCTACGATGCAATGCGTGTGCGTGTGACCGCCGATGCGATCGTCCGCTTCGAAGACCGTCACTTCGTGCTCGCGCGACAGGAGCCGCGCGGCCAGCAGCCCGGAGATCCCGCTTCCGACGATGGCGATGCGCACGGCCTTCAGTTCTCACTTGCGCTCGAGCGACGAGCGCGAACTGCGGCGGGCACCGGCTTGAGATCCCAGATGATTCCAAGCGCGCGCAGGCAAACCAGTCCGTAGTAGGCGGGATCGAACTCCCACCAGGTGAATCCCTGGCGCGCGCTGGCCGGATAGTGGTGATGATTGTTGTGCCAGCCCTCGCCAAGGGTCACCAGCGCGAGAAACGCGTTGTTGCGCGAGGTGTCGGGGGTGGCGTAGCGCCGATGGCCGATGACGTGCGCCAGGGAATTGATCGTGAACGTGGCATGAAAAAGCACGACCGTCGAGATCAACCCCCAGACGAGCAGCTGCGGACCGTTGGTGCCAAGCGCCGGAGCGAAAT
>JAYUOR010000143.1:0-4955 GCA_043760765.1 Planctomycetota bacterium
TTGCGTCGTGCGGCGCGCGCTGGAATTTTGCGTTGACACCTGCGCGCCGGCCGAGTGTATTGCCCGCATTGGCGTGCCGGTCGCTCCTTACAAGACGCCGGCGGCGCGGTTCACAACCAGTTCAACTTGGAATGAGCGTAAGCAAAATCTACGTCGCCATCGTCGGTTTGGGTTTCGGAGCGGAATACAGCACGCTCCTGCAAAAGCATCCTTACACCCATTGCCATGGCGTCTGCCAGCGCGAAGAGGGAAAGCTAAACACCGTCGGAGATAATTTCGGAGTCGAAGCGCGCCGCACGGATTTTCAGCATGGGTTGAAGGACCAAAACGTTGACGTCGTTCACATCAACTCACCCCTTCCCGATCACGCGTGGGTGAGCCTAGCCGCGCTCGAGGCCGGCAGGCATTTCGCCGGCACGCTACCGCTGGCCACCAGCATCGTAGGTTGCAAGGGGATCGTCGCTCTCGCGCGTCGCGCCGGTCTCAATTGCACGACGCTGGAGGCTGTCGTGTACGAAAATGAGTTCTCCATGGCGCTCGTGGAGGATCGCGATCCGCTCTCGAACGCGAGGCAATCTGCCAACCGGACGTGCGTGGGCCTGTGCGCGCACGAAGCGGCGCTCAAGGGCGGCGCGACGCTGTAGATGCGCCTATTCACGCTCTGAGAAGAAACCAACCACCCGGCCAACCCAATCCCAAACCCAACCGATCCCCCAAAACCATGAGCAACTTGCAAGTGAGCAACGAAGCAATTGCGCCGAATGCCCGGCGACTGTTGATTGCCGGATTCATGGCCATTTTCGCGGCCGGTGTCGGCTTTGCGATCCGCGGCGGCATCTTCGACAACTGGGGGGCTGAATACGGATTCACCGCTACACAACTAGGCGCGATTGGCGGCGCGGGCTTCTCCGGTTTTTGCTTCGGGATCATCGTCGGCGGGGTCACCTGCGACAAGATCGGGTACGGCAAGCTGGTGGTTCTCGCCTTCGCGCTGCATGTGCTCTCCGCGTTCGTCACCTTCACTGCCTCCGGTGCGAGCGCCTACCAAAGCCTCTATTGGGGCATGTTCATTTTCGCCTATGCCAACGGCACGCTCGAAGCCGTGGCCAATCCGCTCGTCGCGACCCTCTACCCAGGCAACCGCACGCATTTCCTGAACATCCTGCACGCGAGCTGGCCCGCCGGGCTTGTGGTCGGCAGCGCCCTGGGCTGGTTGCTGGACGACATGCTGAAAATGAGCTGGCAGCTCCAGCTTTCGCTCTATCTCATCCCCACGCTCGCCTACGGAGTCATGTTCCTCGGCCAGCACATGCCCAAATCCGAAGCGTCCAAGCAAGGGCTGAGCGTCGGCGAAATGTTCAAGGACGTCGGCATCCTCGGCGCGCTGATCGTGTGCTATCTGCTCACCCTGTTCTGCCAGAGCGCGCTGGGACTCTCGCCCGCGGTTGGCTACGGAATTGGCGGCGTGTTGCTGATCGCGGTCGCGATCATGACGCAATTCTCCATCGGCTCGTTCCTGCTGTTCGCGTTGTTCATCGCCCAGGCGCTCGTCGGCTCGGTGGAACTCGGCACGGATGGCTGGATTCAAAACATCACGGGCAACTTGTTCACGTCCGAGGAAGGCAAGTACCTCTTCATGTGGACCTCGGCCATCATGTTCAGCCTGCGCTTCTGCGCGAACTTCATCGAAAAGCGGCTCGGCCTTTCGCCGATTGGAATTCTCGTGATCTGCGCGATTCTGGCCTGTGTCGGTCTGAATCTGGCCAGCAACATTACTTCCCTCTTCGTTGCGTTCCTGGCGCTCGCGGTTTATGCCGTCGGCAAGACGTTTTTCTGGCCGACCATGCTGGCCGTGGCTTCGGATCGCTTCCCACGCACCGGCGCCATTGCCATCAGCATCATGGGTGGCATCGGGATGCTGTCCGCGGGCATGATCGGAACACCGGGTCTGGGCTATGCGAAGGACCGTTTTTCGACCGAAGCGCTGAGCCAGTCGAATCCAGCCGCCCTGCAGGCCTACGAAGCCGAGAAGCCGAGCAAGTTCCTGTTCTTCGACGAGGCTAAGGCGCTCGACGGCACCAAACTGGCCAGTGCGCAAAAAGTTGCGGCTGACCAGCGCACACCCGAGCAAAAAGCCGTGGCCGAAGCGAGCATCGCCGGCGACCGTAAAACGCTGAAAGCCGATGCCTACATTCCGGCCACGATGGCCCTGATCTATCTGCTGCTGCTGATCTATTTCAAAACCATCGGCGGCTACAAGGTCGTACATCTGGAAGCGAGCACGGCGGCATCCAAAGTCGGCTGACGCGTGAGCGCGCGAGGAGAAGAGGCTCGCTCGGCCAGCCCGAGATGGCCCCCGGATCTCGCGCACGACGACGCCTTTGTCTAGGTAACCCGGTGTGCGCGGACTTCAGTCTGTGCATCACGAGAGCGTGGTGAGGAATCATCAGGTCTCCGACAAGCGGATGCCCCCGAACTCGACCTCGATCAGCTGCAGTGGCGCGTCCTCGCGGCGAGACCTAGCAAGCACGATGTCCCGCGCAGCGCATGGATCCGAGCACGGCGGAGGTCCCGCGCGTCTGCTCAAAACCCGCAGCCGAACGTGAATGCGATTCCGTTGAACGTGGTGTCGATTGCGCTCACGGCCCCGGGGAGTGCGTTGCCGCCGCTGGCCTCAAACTGGCGATGCAGGAAGGAGACCCCGGCGGAGAAATAAGACCAACGGAATCTGGGCCCAATCTCAAGACCGAAGGCTCGGCCATTGGAATCGAGATCTTCGTCGGCTGCACCAGGACTTGAGAGGGTGATGGTCGTGTCCCCAGCTGCCAGAGAAAGCGCCGTGAACAGAGTCCACTCGAAGCGCTCGTCGCGCGCCAAGACGACCTCCGGCTCGATTGCGAGACGCAGGCCCACGGAGACCCACTCCTTGGAGTCGGAAGTGTTCTGGTTCTCGAGTGTCAGGACGTGAATCCAAGGTCCGACCCGCAGCGGCATCTGGAACCGATCGCCGACGTCCACGCGGTACAGGAAGAACGGCGCGAGTTCGACCGATGCCGCCTGCGCAGGCGATGTGGTCTGGTTCTCAAACAAGTCGTCCTGCGAAGTCATGGTCTCGAGCGACAGCCCTCCGCCGATACCTCCTCGGGTGCTGCCTTCGACAAGCAGTCCGAAGCAGCCAGCCGAAGTGTCGTCGTTGCCCGAAGGGCTGATGGAGTCCGCAGCGCTGAATTTGTAGTTGCCGCCTGTGAGCGTGATCCGCCCATCGACCACGTGGCCGCGTTGCATTGGGTGAGCGCGCGAAGACGGTTGGTCATCCACGGCGGCGCATCCGCCGGCGAACGCTGCGCCGATCGCGATCTGAGCCAGACTGGGGAAGCAGTGCCTCATGGTGAGTCCTTGGGTTCGCGCGAGTTCGAGCGGCTCGCACGTGGTCGCACTCATTTTGCGCGTACACTCCAACACGCGTCGGTGCGCCTCGCGGCCATTCTGGAAAACCGGCCCCGAGCTCGCCACTCGACCCTCGCGCCGAGGACCCGTTTCGGGGATACCTTGCGCGATTCGACGGCCGATTCTTGGGCAAGAGGTCCTGTTCGTGGCTCGATGGGGGCGGTCGATTCGCGCCCGTTCAGGCGCCGCTGTTCGCGCAGCCATCGGCGAATGAATTCAAACTCATTCGTGCTGGGATGGATGCGTCGCGCTCCTATGCTGTGGATCGTCTGACGCAACGTTGGCTGCCTCATTCTCCGATGCGCGCCGCGCCCGCGACCACAGCACTTGCTCGTGACCTGACCGGCCCTTCCAGACTGGTTCGGCCCCTTGGCTGAGATCCGGACACGTCGGTGTGGGGCAGGTCACTCCCGCAAGGCACACGGTGGACGGCGTCTAAGTCTGGAATTCGGGCACTGAGCCGAACTGCCCGGGCTCGTTCCCAAGGCCGTGCACCGAGCGACAAGTGGACGTGCGCCGACTCGCGTGCGCGACGACTCTGCGTGGCGCGGACGAATAGACCCCTCGGGAGCGCCTGCCAGTTTGGGCAACTCGATCGAGATTGGGTGACGTGGTGCGAGTGTAGCCGTAGCCTCAGACACTTGGCTCGCGCAGCGTGTCGATCACTACCAGGCCGGCGTTCGGGCGCCCGGGCTTGGCGTCCGCCACAGGATTCGAGTAGCCGGCGAGTCCGAGCACTGCGACGACTGCAATCGAAGTGCTGACCCGGCCGAGCAACTCGTCGAGGATGCCGCGATGTCGCGCAGCGCGCTGCCTCCAGGCAAGCCGCTGGCGCAGCGGCACGAACGGCCCGATCGCGGATAGGAGCGAGTATCGCCAGATTCGGCTGCGCACCGTCAGCGGAGTGTGCTTTCGAGGCTCTTGGCCGAGCATGCGTCGCAGGCGCACACCTTCGACGCCCTGCCAGTAGTACGCGCGCTCGACGTATTTGGGCGTCATGCGCTCGGCGATCACCGGATGAAGCACCACGGCGGCCGGCTCGTAGACCAGCCGATGACCGAGAGACTTCGCTTGCAGTGCGAGCAGCGTGTCCTCGCCGCCGCGCGAGCCGGTCTGACTGTTGGGGCCGAGTTCGGGAGCATAGCCGAATTTCAGCAGCACTTCGCGACGGTAGGCACAGTTGGCGCCGATCGGGCACACAGACATCCGCTCGGGCGGATAGTCGCGGCGCTGCTCGCCTAGGTCGTGCGAGGGCCCAAGAAAAAAACACTCCCGTCCGCGCACGAGCTGCTCGTACCAGGACGGACCGGGCGCTGCCGGCACCGGCCGCACTCTGCCGCCGACGCCGACGATCGCGCCGCCGTCTTCGGCAAACGGCGCGAGCAAGGCGGCGAGCCAGCCAGGCTGCGGCATCCCGTCGTCGTCCAAGAATGCGCAGATTTCACCGCGCGCAACGCGCAACGCCGCATTCAATGCGTTGGACTTGCCGGGCCTGGGTTCGAAGACGA
>JAYUOR010000144.1:0-1993 GCA_043760765.1 Planctomycetota bacterium
GAATCGCCGAGGACCATCCCTCGCCGCATCCCTTCGCTGCGCTCGATGCGGTACTCTCGCTTGCCCCGCAATCCTGCAGAGTTGGACGACAAACTGGGCTCCCGGAGATCCTTTCCGAGTGTCCATCCGAGGTCCTCGTCCGAGACGAAAGTTGGATGAGAACCGCGCTCGCCCAGGGTCTTCACGTTGTCAAGCATCCACACCTTCGGATATTCGTCCTGTACCACGAGCGACCCCAGAGGCAACCAGACACGGAGACCGACCTCGGCGCATCCAACGATCGCGAGAAGAATGAGCGTCAGGTAGAGCTTGCGATGCCGAGGGGAGCCTTCCTGTTTCATGTGAATGCGAATGTGAAAGGGATGGAGTGCTTGTCAGGAACCTAGCTGCACGAATCCGACCGCGCGACTCAGATCTGGGTGCTTACCGTGATCTGTCATCGCAATCAACGCCCAACGCGACGGTACTCGACGCCCCAGAGTCAAGGATTCTGGATTCGATGGCCACCAAACGGGGGCCTCTCCGATTGATAGGCCACCAAGCTTGCCCAGCAAGGACGTCACGCTTGCTCCAAGATCCATGCACGGATCATGGACGCCAGAATGTCCGGAATCTCCATGGGCGCAAGGTGGCTGGCTTCAACTTGGGTGAAATCGAAACGGGGTTCGCGTTCAAGGAGCGACTTGTAGGTAGCCATGAATTGGCTTCGCGCAGCGGCCACTAGGTGCACCGGCACCTTGACGGAGACCATGCGCCGCATGACTTCTGTCTCGCCAAGTTCGTAGATGGCCGCCTCGGTGCCCGGACTGCACTTGAGTTCGGCGCGCCCATCGTCGAGGTCCGCGAACCCGTGGGCGAGGTAGTCCTCGAACACCTCTCCACGAAAGCTTCGGAACGGCACTACGCCGCCGAGGGCCTCTCGCGCCGCTGCACGCGAGGCGAAGTGAGTGTTTCTCATCCGCGTGGTTGCCGAAAACAACGTGCGACCCGCCTTTCGCGCACCTGGCCCCGATGCGGGGATGAGAACCGGCTCGATCAGGAACAAACTGGAAAAAAGATCGGGCTGCCCAGCGGCTGCCGTCAGGATCGCGGTTCCACCGAGCGAATGCCCGACCGCTGCCGCGAACCTTGCTTCGCCACAGTCAGCAAGGACTGATCTCGACACCTCCACGAGGTCGTCAGCGAAGCGCTGCCAGGAGATCTGTTCGACGTTCTTCGTGGAATCGCCGTGACCGCGGGCGTCGAGCGCGAAGACGCGATAACCGGCCGCCAACTGTTTTGCGATCGCTCCCCAGATTGCACCGCTGAAGCCCGTGGCGTGGTGCAACATGATCGGCGGCCCGACGTTTCCCCACTGCAGGACGGCGAATTCCTCGCCAGCCGAGGTGCGGATCCGATGTTGATGGGGAGGATTCAAGTCTTGCCTGTGTTGACTTGCAGTCGGCGTCGCGCGGAAACGCTCAGGTTCGCCTAGCGTCTCTCGGGTGCGGCGAGTCGGACCGAGTGCGTCGAATTGAACGCTTGAGCGTAACCCTGCAACTTGGCCGAGGCCTCGCTCGCCCGGAGCGCAACCACCTTGGGGATCCCTGGGCTCAGGTGGAAGTAGTTGTCACTCGGGATGAAGCCCGGAGCATCGATGGCAACGGCCTGACAAAAGCGCTCAGAACGGAAGGCCACGCTGTAGACGCCGTTCGCTCCGGCCTCGATGTCTGCCTTCAGACTGACGCCCGCATCTAGCGCACTGGGCAAGTGTCCCGGGAAGTAGCAGTCGTCCGAGAGCACATGGTCATCGTTCCCTTGGTGCAGGCGCGCGATGACCACGCGCTGTGTCCTGGGCCCGAAGCGGTAAGCATAGGTTGTATCGAGAAAACGGCCTAGCAGCCCGTCGACATCGAACGCTGTCTGAGATCTCGCGGGGACATCGACATCCTTGCGGCACTCAGCCACAACCGCGACGCCTACTCACACGCAAATGCGCAGCGTTGCGTGCAGC
>JAYUOR010000145.1:0-4944 GCA_043760765.1 Planctomycetota bacterium
TCGTCGATGGCCAGTTCTGGGGCCGCGATCAGGGCTTCGCCTTCCCCAACAACGCCACTCTCACTGGCGGCTTGGAGTGGACGGTCGGACCCTGATTCACTGATCTAGGAATGCCCTTCGGGCACAGGTGGGGCGGCTTCGGTGAATCCGGAGCCGCCCTGCTCTCGTTTCGTACTCCCGACCGCTGCGCCCAGCGCTATCTAGCTTCTGCGTGAGCGCTGCGCGTGGGCCACCGAAAGAGTCTAGCGGGACTTTGGACTATGCCGCAGACTTGAGGGTTAGATCGGTCGGTGTCTCTTTCGCCGACGCAGCCGACGTCCCCAACCACCCAGGAACGCACACATCCTATGTTCGCCAAAACTACCTTCAGCCTGGCCGTTGCCGCGCTGTTCACGACGCTTCCGGCCCAGGCGCAGAGCAAAGATGCCGCGCACCTTGAACTGCTGAAGCTCCAACAAGCCGCCAATCAGTACGCAGCCACGAATCCGGCCCTGGCCGAGCAATTCAAGCTGCGCGCGGAAGCGCTTCGCAAGTCGCTGATCCTCGCCCCGAATCTGGTGCAGGCACCCGCGGGAGGAGCTGGCAGCGGCTCCTACAACGTCGTGGCTCCGCCCTACTCGACATCGGGCCCCTGTGGCGCGTTTGATTCGGGCACTCCGGGCAACACCGTCTCCGTGGCCTCGACCTCGGCCCCGATCGCGATCCTCGATTACACACTGATCTCCGACAACGTGGTGGTCGCCGGCCTGGGCACGCAGGTCTTCGATGTCGATCTCACGCTCGCCATCGTGCACACCTGGAACTCCGACCTCGTGATCACGTTGGTGTCGCCCGCCGGCACGATCGCAGATGTTTCCAGGAACAACGGCGGAGCCGAGGACGACGTGTTCAATGGCACGCTGTTCGACGATCAGTCGCTGAACGACGTGGTCACGTACCCCTACGTCAACGGCGTCGCGGCGCCCGATCTTCGGCCCGAGCAGAGTTTCAACACGAAGTTCCGCGGCGAGAATCCGAACGGTACCTGGACCTTGACGGTCGAGGACACAGCCGGCGCTGACCAGGGATTCCTCAATTCATGGTCGCTCGCGGTCACGGACGGCACGATCGTGCACATTCCGCCGGCCTACTCGATCAGTTCGTTCTCGACCGGCGCGATCTCTGTCCCGATTCTCGACTTCACCACATCGACGGTGCCGTTGGTCGTCGGCGGAGGTCCCGCGAGCATCGCACAGACTCAGGTCTACGTCGAAATCCTGCACACTTGGAACTCGGACCTGACCATTTCGATCCAATCGCCGGCCGGATCGATCGAGTCGCTTTCCAATTCATGGGGTGGAGCCAACGACAACGTGTTCAATGGCACGCTGTTCGACATGAATTCGACGAACCCGATCGCGACCTTTGGGTTTGCCAACAACGTCGTCGCCACCGATCTGCAGCCCGACGGCAACCTGCTTGCGTTCGCGGGCCAGAACTCCAACGGGACCTGGAATCTGATCGTCTCGGACAACGCCGGCCTCGACGTCGGGACCATCAATCGCTTTGACGTGAAGTTCGCCGACTGCGCGGGTGGCACGGCCTACTGCACGGCGAAGCTCAACTCGCTCGGGTGCCTGCCTGTGATTGCGAGCACGGGTTCTCCGTCGGCAACTTCGGGCTCTGGTTTCGTGGTCACCGGCAGCAATGTGCGCAACAACAAGCCTGGCCTGTTGCTCTACACCAACGGCGGCCGCACGGCAGTACCGTTCGTCGGTGGGATTCGTTGCATCAACTCGCCGATCAAGCGTTCGACTTCGATGCTCTCGGGCGGATCGCCCGCGCCGACCAACGACTGCTCGGGCGTGTACCTGATCGACATGAACACATTCGCGGTCGGGGGCCTCGGCGGCACGCCTGCACCGTACTTGCATGTCCCCGGCACGGTGGTCGATGCCCAGTGCTGGGGCCGCGATCAGGGCTTCGCTTTCCCCAACAACGCCACCCTCACGGGCGGGTTGGAGTGGACGGTCGGCCCGTGATTCACTGAGTCGGCCCTCTGCCGGCCGATGCGGGGCGGCTTGGGTGCGTTCGCATCCAGGCCGCCCTTGCTTGTCTTGGTGCGCTACCTGCAGAGCGCGGAGGGCCGGAACAGGCCCCCAATACAAACCTTGAAGGAGGATCTTCAGGCCGCTTGATTCCGGGGGAGGATTGATGGACTGGGGGTGAGGCTCCAGTCGCACACACCCTCAGGAATAGCTTTTCAAGGAATTGACAGTCCCATGCAGTCGAAACTCTTTGCCATATTGGTCTTCGGCGCGGCCATCGGCGCTTTTGCCGCTCCCGCCAGCGCCCAGATATTTTCAACCCCGACTCCGGGCGCCGCAGGGGCGATCCCTGCTGCCGGCACGGGTGCAGGCACCTTCAGTAAGACGACGAATTGCTCTCCCGTCAGTCCCTGCATCGTCACGGTGAACATTCCCGCTCCTATTGCCAACGGCGTTGACTTTGTCGAGATCACTGTCGATACCCAGCATACTTGGGTAGGCGACGTTCAGATCGTGCTCTGCCAACCCGGCGCCCTGATTGGACACAACGTTCTGATGCTCCCGGGATTCAACGTCACAGGCGGGGCCGCCGGCAACAGTGGCGACCTTCAAGTCGGCGTCTTCCAGTTCGTCACCACAGGCGGTGGCGCCGTGCCGCACACCGCAGCCACCAACATGGCTCCGGGCGTCTACAATCAGGACTTCGGTGATCCGGGTTCAGGTCTGTGGCTCGCGGGGAACACGATTGCGACCACGCTCGTGGTAGGCAACGGCTTGCCCTCGGGCGCTCTGCCCTCCGGTAACTGGGAAGTGCGCATCTACGACTGGGCCAATGGCGACGTCGGTCACATCAGCGGCGTCCGCGTCTCGGTCAACGGGTCGCTCCCGCCGCCGGTCGCCTATTGCACGGCGAAGACGAACTCGCTCGGTTGCATTCCGTCGATCGGCTCCACCGGAACCTCGAGTGCCACGAGCGGTTCGGGATTCACGATCATTGCGACCAACGTGATCAACAACAAGCCTGGTCTCATGCTCTACACGAACGGCGGTCGCGCTGCCGCTCCGTTCCAGGGCGGTCTGCGTTGCGTCAACACGCCGATCCGGCGCTCCGTCCCGTTGAACTCGGGCGGCAACGCTCCGCCGAACGACTGCTCGGGTGCGTACTCGATCGACATGAACGCGTTCGCGGTCGGAGCCCTTGGCGGCGCGCCCGATGCCTTCCTGCAAGCTGCGGGCACGGTCTACGATGCTCAAGCCTGGGGTCGTGACCAAGGCTTTGCCGCCCCCAACAACTCGACGTTGTCGAACGGACTGGAAGTCACTGTCGGGCCGTGAGGATCGGATAGCGGCCGCAATAGGGCCGAGTCATCGCTCCCGGGCGGCTTCGGACGAGACCCGAGGCCACCCGGGTCATTTTTCCAGTGACCGTGCAGAGGCCAGCCGCCCCGAGTGCGCTCCGCGGCTCGGCATCAGGGGATCGCGCGGCAGGTGTTCGGGGTGTGGGACTTTTCAAAACCCTGACAATGGGGGACGATGGGCTTACCGGAGCCTAGAGCTTCGCATCCATCTTTGGACCAGGTCCCCAGGAGACTCAGGAAGACATGAAACGAATCACTATCCCCAAACTGGCCGGATTGACCGGAGTCGCGGCGATCAGCTGCCTCGCGGCATCGGCTTCAGCTCAGATCACGATTGGCCCTTCGACGACGGCCTTCACCGACATTTCAGCCAGCGGAACTTCACCCGGCGCGGCGACCGACGATAGCGAACACACCGTGACGTCCGCGCAGCTCGCCGCCGCTGGTTTCACAGGCAACCAGCTGCTTTCGCTCTCGACCATCCGCATCGGGAACAACGGTGCCGTGCTGTGGAACAACGCCAACCCCGACGAGGTCGGCTACGTCAACAGCACCACCATGGCAACCATGACCCCCGACAACGGAACGGTCAATGGCAACGGTGGAGTGACTGCCGGCTGCGCGTTCGTGTGCCCGCTTTGGGATGACAACTTTCCGGTCAACGGGGCCAACGCGCTCGACTGGCAAGTCATCGGCGGCAACTTGATCATCCAGTGGACCAGCGAGGACCATTTCAACGCCCAAGGCGGCGGCGACATCACCTATCAGATGATTGTCTACAGCGGCGTGACAATTGCTTCGGGCGCGACCCTGGTCGACTTCGTCTACAACGACACGCTGTATGCGGCCGCCCGTTACCAGAACGACGGCGGCTCGGCGACCATTTGCTACAAGAATTGGGGTTCGAACCCGCTCGCCAACGATGCCGAATTCGGTATCGGCGGCGGTAACAACACGATCACGGATCCGGGTTTCGGCGGCGCGAACATGCAGCCCAAGGTCGGTGGTTATGTCGCCAACGAGAACCCGACGCTCCCGCACGCGGTTCGCATCTTCGGCTTGCCGACGACGACGGTGTACTGCACGGCGAAGGTCAACTCGTTGAGCTGCCTGCCGTCCATCGGTTCCAGCGGAATTGCGAGCGCCACTACGGGCTCGGGCTTCACGGTCAGCGCGACCAACGTGATCAACAACAAGCCGGGCTTGTACCTGTACTCCAACGGCGGCCGGGCTGCGGCGCCGTTCGTCGGAGGGCTGCGCTGCGTGGCCACGCCGATCAAGCGCTCCGTTCCGATGAATTCGGGTGGCAATGCTCCGCCGAATGACTGCTCGGGCAACTACTCGCTGGACTTCAACTTGTTCGCCGTTGGCGGACTCGGCGGCGCACCGGCTCCGTACCTGCTCGTCGCGGGCACCTTGGTCGACGTGCAAGCCTGGGGGCGCGACAACGGCTTCGCCGCACCCAACAATGCGACGTTGTCGAACGGGCTCGAGTACCTGGTCGGGCCGTGAGATTCGCATAGCGGTCCAGCGCAGGGCCGCGTGATCGAAGCGGGGGG
>JAYUOR010000146.1:0-1988 GCA_043760765.1 Planctomycetota bacterium
TTCTGGCGGGAATGTGCGAGTCGAACCGTGATTTCATCCGATTGCTCGACGCGGGCGCGGGCGTGGGATCGTTGACCGCCGCATGGGTAGCGACCCTCGATCGTGCCAACCGTCCGAAACGGGTCGAGCTGACTGCATACGAGGTCGATCCGGCGCTGCACCTCGCCCTGAGCGAGACGCTCTCTGATTGCGAAGCGGCGTGCAGCCAGTTAGACATTGCCTGTACCTGGACCATTCGCGGCGAGGACTTCATCGAGCACACGGTGAACGCGCTCGACGACGGCCTGTTCCAGGGGACGCGCCCCGCGTTCGACATCGCGATCCTGAATCCGCCCTATAAGAAATTCCGTGCCGAGTCGACGCACCGGGCACTTTTGCGGCAGCGCGGCATCGAGACCAGCAATCTCTACACGGCGTTTCTGGCGCTTGCCGTCGAAGCGCTGGCCCCCGAAGGCGAACTGGTCGCGATCACGCCGCGCAGCTTCTGCAATGGTCCGTACTTCGCCCCCTTCCGGACGCACCTTCTTGATCGTGTGAGCCTGACGCGAGTGCATTCCTTCGAGTCGCGCGACGACGCCTTCAGCGACGACGAAGTCTTACAAGAGAACATCATCTTCAGGGCTGTCCGCACTCGACCGCAGCAATCCACGGTGCGACTCACCGAGAGCCGCACCCCGGATGATCTGCCGACACGGGCGGCCGACGTAAGCATCGAATGCGTTGTTCACCCCGGTGACCGCGCGCGGTTCATTCACCTGCTCATCGACGAAGCCGACCATGCCCTTGCCGCCTCGATGCAGGCGCTGCCATGCACGCTTGCCGACCTCGACCTGACGGTGAGCACGGGGCGAGTGGTCGAGTATCGCGCGCGCGAATGGCTACGACCTGATCCAGAAGCCTCCACGGTGCCGATCATCTACCCAACGCATTTCGATTCGGGACGGATCGCCTGGCCCAAGCCCGGATCGAAGAAACCCAATGCCATCGTGCGCTGCGCCGACAGCTCGGATCTACTGATCGCATCGGGCGTCTACGTGCTGGTGAAGCGCTTTTCTTCGAAGGAGGAAGCACGCAGAATCGTCGCCGCGGTGTTCGATCCGGCCGACGTCGCCTGCCCTGTCGTCGGGTTTGAGAACCACCTCAACTACTTCCACTCAGATGGCAAGCCGTTGGACCCTCATCTGGCCCGCGGCCTCATGCTCTTCTTGAATTCGACGCCGGTCGACAGCGTCTTTCGGCAGTTCAGCGGCCACACGCAGGTCAATGCCGCAGACCTTCGGACGCTCTCGTATCCCGATCGTGCCTCCCTTCTGGCCCTGGGGAGCGAACTTGGGACCATCGACTACTCCCAGGACTCGATCGACCGGCTCGTCGCCAAGCACATTCATGCCCGCCAATAGGCCCAGCAAGAAGCAGTTGGCCGGCAAGCGGCGACTGGCGGAAGCAATCGAAGTTCTGACCTCACTTCAATTTGGCCCCAAGCAACGGAATGAAGTAGCCGCTTTCACCATGCTCGCCTTGCTTGAACTGGAGCCCGAAGTTCCGTGGTCAGGCGCTCAGGCCCCGCTTCGAGGCATTTCGCCGATCATGGCGTTCATCCGCTCGGCTTACGGCATTGACTACGCGCCGAACACACGCGAGAGCTTCCGCGACGATGCGGTGAAGTTTTTTGTCGAGGCTGGCCTCCTGCTTCGCAACCCCGACAACCCGGAGAGGCCAACGACGAGCGGGGACACGGTGTATCAGATTGAGCCGACGGGACTCGCCCTCCTTCGCAAGGTCGGTACGCGCGAATGGGCGCCGGCGCTCAAGCAGTACCTCGCATCTCGCGAAGGGCTCAAGCATGAAATTGCACGAAAGCGCAACTTGGCTCGTGTGCCAGTGACCTTGCCCGACGGATCCAAGGTTGCACTCTCCCCCGGAGGACAGAACCCGTTGATCAAGGCGGTCATCGAGAACTTCTGCCCGGCTTTCGCTCCACGCGGGGT
>JAYUOR010000147.1:0-4924 GCA_043760765.1 Planctomycetota bacterium
CGGGCGCGGCCGAAAGGTAGGGTGGGGAAGTACCTGACTCGGTACTCCGGTACTCCTACAGGAACCAGGGCAAGAAGATCACGCCGACGACCGTCATCAGCTTGATCAAGATGTTCAGCGACGGACCCGAGGTGTCCTTGAACGGGTCGCCGACGGTGTCGCCGACGACGGCCGCCTTGTGAACCGCTCCGCCCTTGCCGCCGTACTCACCCGCTTCGATGAACTTCTTGGCGTTGTCCCAGGCGCCGCCGGCGTTGGCCATGAAGATCGCGAGCATCACGCTGGATACCAGCGCGCCGGCGAGCATGCCGCCCAACGTTTCGACGCCCATGAACTTGCCGACCAGCAGCGGCACGGCCACGGCCATGACGCCGGGCACGACCATCTGCTTGAGCGCGCCCTCAGTCGCGATCGCGACGCAGCGCTGGGTGTCCGGCGGGGCGGTGCCTTCCATCAAGCCCTTGATCTCGCGGAATTGCCGGCGGACCTCGTCGACCATCTTGCTGGCCGCGTTGCCCACCGCGCGCATGGTCATGGCGCTGAACAGGAAGGGCAGGAAGCCTCCGATCAGGAGTCCGATCGTGACCATGGGCGTGTTGATGTTGAGCACCATCGTGCCATCGACCATCAGGCGCTTGACGTCCTCCGAAGCGCCCGGGCGGGCGCCGAGTTCGCCGGCCTTCGTGCAGTAGGCGCTGAATAGCGCCAGGGCCGTCAGGGCCGCAGAGCCGATCGCAAAACCCTTGCCGATCGCGGCGGTCGTGTTGCCGCAGGCGTCGAGCGAGTCCGTGCGCTGGCGAACTTCCTTGGGCAGGTGCGCCATCTCGGCCATGCCACCCGCGTTGTCCGCCACCGGGCCGTAGGCGTCGACCGCCAGCGAGATCCCCAAGGTCGAAAGCATGCCGACCGCGGACATGGCCACGCCGTAGACCCCGGCGAAGTGGTACGAGGTCCAGATCGCGCCGCAGATGAAAAGCACCGGCAGTGCCACCGATTCCATGCCCGTGGCCAGCCCGTGGATGATGTTCGTTGCCGCGCCTGTCTGGGACTGGAAGGCGATATTCTTGACCGGCTTGTAGCTGCCGGAAGTGTAGTAGTCGGTCAGCTTGCCGATGATCACGCCCGCAACCAGGCCGGCGTTGATGGCGATGAACAGACGCATGCCGTCGACACCTGCCGGGAGCTGCAGCGCGCCATTGCAAAGCCACCAGGTTGCGGCCGCCGTGACGATCGAGGCCACGACCAGGCCGCGGAACAGCGCGCTCTGCAGTTGGCTTTCGTCCTTGGCCTTGACGAAGAACGCTCCGACGATCGAAGCCAGGATGCCTAGCGCCGAGACCGCCAGGGGCAGCACGACCATCGACACCATCTGGGGATCCCCGCGGTAGGCGAAGAATCCGATCGACATGGCGGCGACGATCGAACCCGCGTAGGACTCGAAAAGGTCCGCGCCCATGCCGGCGACGTCGCCGACGTTGTCGCCGACGTTGTCCGCGATCACGGCCGGGTTGCGCGGATCGTCTTCGGGAATGCCGGCTTCGAGCTTGCCGACAAGGTCGCCGCCGATGTCCGCGGCCTTGGTGAAGATTCCCCCGCCGACGCGCGCGAAGAGGGCGATCGAGCTTGCGCCGAAGCTGAATCCAAGCACGCTGTTCAGCGCCAGGTCCGTGATGTTGGTCAGGTTGTCCGTGTAGATGTAGGTGAAGAAGCACAGGCCCATGAGCGCGAGCCCGACCACGGTCATGCCCATCACCGTGCCCGAGCCGAAGGCGACCTGCAGTGCCTCACCGAGGGACGTGCGCGCAGCTTGGGTGCAGCGCACCGCGGCGCGAGTCGACGTGTACATGCCGAAGTAGCCCGCGCCTGCCGACGCGATCGCACCGCACGCAAAGGCAATCGCGGCCTTGGGACCCAGGTCGGCCGCGGCTCCGCCGAAGGCCATCACTACCGACACGATCAGGATGAAGACCGCGACCCACTTGTATTCGGCGTGCAGGAACGCCTTGGCGCCGATCTGAACCTGCCGTGCGATCTCCTGCATCTTCGCGTCGCCCGGATCCTTACTCATGATCCGCGTGAACGTGTAGAAAGCGAAAGCCAGCGCCAAGAGCGCGGCCCCGACTGAGACGTAGAGGAAGTTGAGGTGGTCCATGTTGGGTGGGTATGGATGCGAGGCGCCGCGGGTCGGCGCTCCCAGGGACTCAGGGGGCAATCAGCGGGTCCAGGGCGGCGCGGGGTCGTTGCGAGCGCGCGTCAGGGCCTGTTCCCGATCGGATTTGGGGCCGCAGTGTATCGGTGCCCCCCCAGGCATCAAAGACGCGGGGTCGGATGCGCCCCCAATGGACGATCTCAGGTTGGGGCCGTGGCAATGAACCCTCTCTCAGGCAGGAGCCGAGTCGGCGCGGGTCGCCCGGCTCGCCGGGCAGCTAGTCCGCAGAACGTTGAAACGCCTCGCCCGCCTATATTATAGAGGAAGGCGCTGAGGAGTGCCCAGTTGCCGGATGCGGACAGACGACTTCACGGACAGGCTCCGGACTTCGCGTCGCCAGCGGATCGTCGAGAACCACGAGTCCGGCGGATCCGTGTCGGCAGAGCCCTCGCAGTGGACGAACTGCGCTCGGGTTCAGTTTTGAGCCGAGGCTGCCTTCCAAGGTACGAGTCGCGGCTGCCACGATTGGTCCACGGGAGTGACCGTGAGGAGCAACTTTCCCCATTCGGCCGCGTCGTCGCTGTGGTGGCTGGCGGGGTCGGCCTTCGATGTGGCGCACTGCCTGACGGAGATCAGCCTGCTTGCGGAAATCGGACGACCGCCGTGGCGTTGTGGTTCCTCGCTGAACGAACGCAAGAAGCACGAGCAGCGCGGGCTCTGATCGTCACGATCTTCTGCATGCGGGCGTGTGTCTCGATGATCGAGCACTGCAATCAGCGGCGCGACGCGCTCGAGCGGCATGAGCTGTTCGGTCCAAGCCTCCCAACACTTGCCGCCGTAACACGCGACTCCCGCACAGGCCGCGTCGGCCGGCTGGCACTCCGTCATCCAAACCGGAACGATCTGTGAATCCGGCGCGAGCTTCGCCACGGCCTGCACGAAGCGCGCGGCTGCATCTGGTCCTAACTTCGTCGCGGTGATCCGCGGGCCGTAGTCGCTCGTCCAGCGGCAGGCATCGTTCCCGCAACCGCAAGCCGACGGCGCGCCCTGCAAGTCGTTCAAGTAGATCCGGCGTGGCTTGGGCAAAGCGGCAAGCATGCGCGTCACACGCGCGAGCTGCGCGTCGAACGCCTCGGCGTAGGCGATCGGCACCCACGGGTAGTTCTTGACCACTTCATCAGGGCTGGGCGTTGCCGCAGCTGGAAAAAGCCGCCGCCATTCGCCGTGGCCTTGCAGGCTCGCCATCCATTCAGGATGCGCGGCGGCGAGTTCGGGACAACGCGCGATCTCGATCCAGAAGTCCAACTCGTGACCCTCGAACGACACGGCCTTCTTCGCAGCCGCGAGATCCAGGGCTGAATCGCCGGTAAGCCGCAGTACGACGGCCGCGTGCTCAACGCCGCCCTGTGAAAGCCAGTCGCCGTCGAGCTCCTCGACGCTCAGGAGCAAATCGAACCCGCGCAGCGGGACCTCCAGGTTGACGCAGCCCGCCAAACCCGCCAGCAGTAGCCAAAGACTACTTCGCAGCTTCATGCACGCTCGTCTTGGGATGCTCCGCTGACCACGCGTACCAGCGACATTGGATCGAATCGACCCAGGTCAGTTCCTTGCCGCGCAGCGGTCCGTCGATGCCGCGTCCGGCGAGCGTCCAGCGCGTGCCGGTCTCCTTGTCCTTGAACGGCGCCGTCTCAGGCGAAATGGCATCGGCAAAGAAAGTCAGTGTCTGGCCCTCGAGTTCGCGGCTCCACGCGCTCGCACTCTTCGTGACGCCGTAGCAGAACACGGCGATCGGCTTGCCCCCGATCGCATCGTTGTAGCAAGCACGTTCGGGAACTCCATCGAGCGGATACGTGCGTGTCTCGCCGCCCAGTGAAACGCCGACGACCTGCGCGAGCGGCGCAAGACGCGCATCCACCTCGCCCATGCCGCGCTTCGCTTCGACGGAAAGTTCGGTCGGCAACTCGCTGACCGGATACTTCTTGCCGTCGTACAGGTCGTACGCCGTCGACTCGGGGTGCAGCATCATCCAGTAGGCCCATTGACTGAGCATGCTGGGAACGCGCTCGAGCTTCTGTCCCTTGGCGGGTCCGTCGAAGCAATCACCGCTCAGCGCGGACCACAGCGAACCGTCCTTGCCCTTCACGACCATCACACCCCGCCGCCAGCCATAGAACGAATAGCCGTAGTCCTTCTTGTACGCCGCCACGTAACCGCCGTCGGCGTCGTAGAAGAAGAGGCCATAGGTGTCGTTGATCACGCGCGGTCCGGCGATGAAGAAGCGCAACGGAAAGCAGCCGCCGTTGTGTTGGCCGCGCAACCAGGCGAGCACGGGATCGTTGGCTTCGACCAGTCCCTTGCGGTTCTGATTGGAGCAATACGAACACGGCGGTTCGGTCAACGGCTTGAACAGATCCGGCTTGGCATCGACACCGGACGGAGCCTGGAAAGCGAGCGACGCGGCAAGCGCGACGGCGGGCACGAGCAGGAATCGAAGCGTCATCATCGCGGCATGGTACTGCGACCGGCTGCGGGTCGGCGCCGACGACCTGCCCGGCGAGTCTGGCCCCATGAATCAAGGCTCCAGTGGAGTCTGGCTCAGTACCCACCCCGCACACCTATCAGACCTGTAGTTGTGTGCAGAATCAGACGCTGCTCAAAGCCATTCGAGCTCAGGCGCCTAGCAGCCCGTTGAAAAAGTCCCTGCTGCTGCGGCCGAGCGCGCTTCGGCGATGCCGCGTCGCGCTCGGAAAATGGTGCTCAGCGGCCAGGAAGGCC
>JAYUOR010000148.1:0-1984 GCA_043760765.1 Planctomycetota bacterium
GTTCACGCGAAGAGCGACGACATCGAATCGAAGATTCGAGCCGAGAAGAGTTTTCGCGCGCTCGAGGGCGATGCCGTGGAGAGCGATCTCGCGGCCAAGGTCGCGCGCGATGAAGCTCATTTCCTGATCGTCATTCCGGAGGGCTTCGGCGAGGCCCTCGACAAGCCCGAGCCCAAGAGCGTGCGCATTTCCGCTGGACCCGGGGTCGAACCCGCCGCGCTGAAACTCTTCGAAGCCGCTGTGCGCGGCATCGTCACGCGCGTCTACACCGAGCAGGCCATCGCGGCCATGAAACGCGGCCTGCCCGCAGCGCCGCAGGGCGCGCCCGCGGGGCCGACCGTCGATTTGGACGCCGCCGAAAAACTCGTGCGGCGCATCGCCGCTGATCCGGCCGGCGGCGAGCCGGAGTTGCCGACCGCGGTGCAGCAAAGCGTGCCCGCCTGGCTCGTGTTCGCGATGTTCTTCATCGCCATTCCGCTTTCGACTACCTGGGTGCACGAACGCCAGCAGGGAACGTTCGCGCGCTTGCGCGCGATGGGCCTCGAGCGGCGTTGGCTGCTGCTGGGGAAACTACTGCCCTATTACGCGATCAACTTGATCCAGGTCGCGCTGATGCTTGCGGTCGGCGTGTTTCTCGTGCCGTTGTGCGGCGGCGACGCGCTGACTCTTGGGCATTCGCCGGCCGCGCTGGTCCTAATGGCCACGGCAGTCAGTTTCGCCTCCGTCTCCTACGCACTCTTGATCGCCAACGTGGTCTCGACCAGCGAACAGGCGACCATCTTCACCGGCGTTTCGAACCTGCTACTGGCGGTGATCGGCGGCATAATGGTGCCCCGTTTCATCATGCCGACCACCATGCAGGAGATCAGCTTGTACTCGCCCATGGCGTGGGGCCTCGAGGGTTTCCTCGACATTTTCCTGCGCAACGGTGGCCTTGCTGCAGTGCGTCAGGAAGCGCTGCAACTTTTCGGCTTCGGCGCGGCTTCTTTGCTCGCGGCGGCCTTCTTCCTTGGACGAGCGCGCGGCAAGTAGGACGGTCATGGATCGCGAACAACTCAAGTCGGAGCTCAAGAAGCTGCTGGTCGAGGAATGTCAGAAGGAATTCCCGCCCGAGCAAATCGGCGATGACGCGATCCTGATGGGACCCGCGGACGGCTTGGACTTCGATTCGCTAGACGCACTGCAGATTTCGATGGCCGTGCAGCGCCGCTACGGCAAGCGTATCGAAGGCAACAACAAGACGCGCAAGGCGCTGACGTCGATCAACACACTCGCCGATTTCATCCTGTCGTGAGGGGAGCGGCGAATCCGATTCACATTCGAGGCATGGGGCTTTCTTGCGCCCTTGGGCGAGGCGTCGAAGTCAGCATGCGAGCCCTGGAAACCGGAGCCGCCAACGCTTCGATGTTGCTGCTCGAGGACCTCGTCGAGCCGCTGCGGATGAGCTACTACCGCATCCCGGACGGAACGACGCTCTTCGATCCGATCCGATCCGATCCGTTGCTGCTCGAAGCCGCGCGCGAAGCGATCGCGGCTGCCGACTTGACCCGCGCGGAACTTGCGGCGCTGCCTCTTTTTTTGGGTTCATCGGCCTTCGCGGTCGGCGATTCCGAGGCCAGATACAGATCCTCGCTGCGCCGCAAGGAGCAGCACTCGCGGGTGCCGCCGCTAGTCGGATTGCAGCAGCTTGCGAATCAGGTCCAGCAGGAATTCGGCTGCGGCGGCGAAACCTACGCCTTCAACACGGCCTGCACGGCGAGCGCGAATGCGCTGATGATCGCAGCGCGCATGATCCGACTTGGGATCCATCGCCACGCCTTGGTGCTCGGCGTCGAATTGGCCAACGAGACGACGCTCGCTGGATTCAGCGGGCTGCAACTCGTCGCCGACGCCGTGCGGCCATTCGATCGCCGCCGCAATGGAATCGTGCTGGGCGAAGGAGTCGGCGCGGTGGTCCTGTCCGCGGACCCGGGCCCGAGCGGCG
>JAYUOR010000149.1:0-13838 GCA_043760765.1 Planctomycetota bacterium
GATCGACCAGTATCCGGTTCCGACCGGTGCAGTCGTCTTCGTCAAGGACGGCGACGAGGTCAAGATCGGCACACGCATGTGCCAATGGGACCCGCACCACGTTCCGATCCTGGCCGAATTCAAAGGCAAGATCCGCTACGAGGACCTGATCGAAGGCAAGACGATGCGCGTCGAGCGCGATGCCCGCCGCGGCACCGTTCGCAAGCTGGTCGTCGAGCACAAGGGCGACCTGCACCCGCAACTGATCCTCGAGGACAACAACGGCCATCCGCTGGCGCTGTACCCGATTCCCGAGCGTGCCTACATCGAAGTCGACGAAGGCGTGATGATCGGGCCCGGCGAGCTACTGGCCAAGACCGCGCGCGAAATCGGTGGCACGGAAGACATCACCGGCGGTCTGCCGCGGGTCACCGAGCTGTTCGAAGCGCGTCGTCCCAAGGAACCGGCCGTCATTTCCGAGATCGAGGGTGTGGTCGAACTCGGCGAGAAGAAACGCGGCAAGCGCACGATCATCGTGCGTGCGCTCGGCGCCAAGGGCGAAGTCATCGAGGAGAAGGAACACTCGGTTCCGCAGGGCAAGCACTTGCGCGTCCACAAGGGCGACGACGTGCGCGCCGGCGAGCCGCTCGTCGACGGCCCGCTCGACCCGCACGACATCCTCACCATCACAGGTGAAGAAGACGTGCAGGCCTACCTGCTGCGCGAGATCCAGAACGTCTACCGCTCGCAGGGTGTGACGATCGACGACAAGCACATCGAGATCATCGTTTCGCAGATGATGCGCAAGGTGCAGGTCAAGGATCCCGGCGACAGCGAGTTCCTGCCCGGCGCCGTCGTCGACCGCTTCCGCTTCCGCAAGGAAAACGACAAGTTGCGCGTCGCACGCAAGAAGCCGGCCACGGGCGAAACGCTGCTCTTGGGTATCACCAAGGCTTCGCTGTCCTCGGAGTCCTTCATCTCGGCCGCGAGCTTCCAGGAGACCACCAAGGTCTTGACCGAAGCTGCGATCGCCGGACGTCGCGACCACCTGGTGGGCCTCAAGGAAAACGTGATCCTCGGACACATGGTTCCGACGGGCACGGGCTTCCGCGATCACCACCGCACTCGCGTGAAGAAGAACATCGACTTCGGCGAGATCGGGCAAACGGTCAGCTTCAGTCCCAAGTCGCTGGACCCGGATCTCGAGGCGCTGATCGGCGGCCTCGATGGTCTGGAGAAGGTCGAACCGGCGATGGCGATGGCCGCCGGTGCGGGCAAAGCCGATGCTCCGCGCACCCGCGCGGCGGCGATCTTCGACGACGAACCCGCGGAGGACGAAGTCGTCAAGGCCGATGACGCCGACGATGTCGCGCTCGATCCCGATGCTCCGGTCGTGGAACGCGCCACCGATGACGACGACGACTCGGATGCCGATTTCGACGGCGCGGAACCCTCGGACGACGAAACCTGAGCCTCGTTTCCCGCTGAATTTTCGAACCGGGCCCCGGCGGTCTTCGGACTGGCCGGGGCCCGCCTTTTCCCCGCGTGTCAGTCCCTTTTCACGCACGATTTCTGCGCGTGCCGGGGCCCCCAGCTTGACGGCTCGCGGCCAATCCCTACACTGTCCGGCCCTCACAGAAGCGCTGACTCCCTATGCCGACGATCAACCAGCTGATTCGCAAGCCCCGCGTTCAACAGAAGCGGCGCACCAAATCGCCCGTGCTCGACGCATGCCCGCAAAAGCGCGGCGTGTGCCTGCAGGTCAAGACGATGACCCCCAAGAAGCCGAACTCGGCTTTGCGGAAGGTGGCGCGCGTGCGCCTGTCGAACGGCAAGGAGGTCACGGTTTACATCCCCGGTGAAGGTCACAACCTGCAGGAGCACTCGGTGGTGCTGATTCGCGGCGGTCGCGTTCGCGACCTGCCCGGTGTCCGCTACCACATCATCCGCGGCACGCTCGACACCGCCGGAGTCGACGGCCGTCAGAACGAGCGCTCGAAGTACGGCACCAAGCGTCCGAAGAAGTGAGCTAGAGCCACAACAAGCACATGCCGCGCAACTACAAATCAACCGCCGTCCTGCTGAAGCCCGATCCGCGCTTCAACTCGATGCTGGCGACGAAAATCATCAACAAGATCATGCTCAGTGGCAAGAAGTCCACCGCGCAGGCGATCTTCTACGAAGCCGTCGATCTGGCGCACAAGAAGTTCCCGGACGTCGTCGACGTCGCGGACATCTTCAACCGCGCGGTCGACAACATCCGCCCGTCAGTCGAAGTGCGCTCCAAGCGCGTCGGCGGTGCGAACTACCAGGTACCGCGCGAAGTGCGACGCAATCGCCAACAATCGCTCGCGATCCGCTGGCTGGTCGACAACGCCCGGAAGAAAAAAGGCAAGCCGATGGCGCTGCGCCTGTCCGAGGAACTGGCCGATGCCTACAACGGCGCCGGTGCCTCGGTGGCCTGGAAGGAATCGGTCCACAAGATGGCCGAAGCCAACCGCGCCTACTCGCACTACGCGCACTGATCCCGGCCGATCGCGGGGCCTAGCCTCGCACGGAATTGATGGAACGCCCTGGAACACTCCGGGGCGTTTCGCATTTCAGGCGAGCTCTGCTTGCTACGCTCTGCCTGTGGACATCCTGATCGTGCGCGATCCGCGCGAACCGGCCAAGAAGTGCTCGCTCACCCCGCTGCGCGGTCTCGAGGGCGTGAGCTTCATCTCACTGCGCGGCGGCCGGCGAGTCGATGCGGGCCGCAGGCTTTGGCTGCATCCCGAAGGCGAGGAAATCTCCGCGGCTGACCGCGGCCTCGATCTGCTGCTCGTCGATTGCGCTTGGCGCAAATTGCCGCAACTCTGCAAGGCGATCGATGGCCAGTTCATTAGAAGACGCCTGCCCAAGCTGATCAGTGCCTACCCGCGCAAGAGCAAGGTCGCCGTCGATCCCGAACACGGCCTGGCCTCCGTCGAGGCGCTTTATGCGGCCATCGCTCTGCTCGATCGCCCGCGCCCGGAACTGCTGGCTCAGTATCGCTGGGCTGCGGATTTCTTGGCGGCGAACCCTACGCTTCCGCGAGTCTAGTCCCATGCCCGACCGAGCCCCTCCAGCGCAGAGTGTCGGCCTGACGCGCGTGCGCAATTTCGGCGTCGTCGCGCACATCGACGCGGGCAAGACCACGCTGTGCGAGCGCATGCTCGTGCGCACCGGCGTCGAAGCACGCCTGGGCGAAGTCGAAGAGGGCACAGCGGCGCTCGACTGGCTGCCCGAAGAGCGCGAGCGCGGCATCAGCATTTCCGCGGCGGCGACCAGCCTGCCGTGGCGCGAGCATCAACTGCACCTGATCGACACGCCGGGCCACGTCGATTTCACGATCGAAGTCGAGCGCTCGCTGCGTGTGCTCGACGGCGCGATCATCGTTTTCGACGTGCTCGCGGGCGTCCAGGCGCAGTCCGAGGCCGTCTGGAAACAGATGCGCCGGCACGGCTGCGCCGCAGTCGCCTTCGTCAACAAGCTCGACCGCGCCGGCGCTGATTTCATGGCCTCGCTCGCCGGCATCGAACGCCGCCTTGGCGTGCGTTGCGCGCCGCTGGCCTATCCCTACTACCGCGGCACTGAGCTCGTGATGGTCGCCGACATCGTGCGTCTGTGCGCGATTGGTTCCTGCGCGGGCGCGCGCCCCGCGCTGTGGGTGGAACTGCCCGCGGCCATCGCCGAGGAGGTGGGCGTGCTGCGCGCCGAACTCGCCGAACTGCTGGCCGAGGAGGACGAGCAGATCTTCGAGTGCGTCGCCGACGGTCGCACGCCTTCAGCGGAGCTCATGCTCGCGGCGCTGCGGCTGCGAACTCTACAAGGCTCGCTCCTGGCGGTGGCCTGCGGCAGCGCGCTCAACGCGATCGGCATCGACGCGGCGCTCGATCTGGTCGTCGATCTCCTGCCTTCGCCCGCGGACAAACCGCCCGTGCACGCGATGGCGACCGGCGGCGCGGAGCTATTGCTCTCGCAGAGTGCGGACGAGCCCTTGGTGCTGTTCGCCTTCAAGTTGCAGCGCATCGGCGCGCGCGACCTGGTTTTCGTGCGCGTGATGCGCGGCGAACTCCGGGCGGGGGACCGCGCCGTCGTAGCGCGCGGGTCCAGCAGCGTGACCGCGCGCGCGATTTTTCGGCCGCACGCCGACAGCTTGGAGCCCATCGATGTCGCCGTCTGCGGCGACATCGTCGCCGTCGAAGGTTTCGACGGCGTGGCCACAGGCGACACGATCTGCGATCCAAGCGCGGTCTGCGCGCTCGAAGGCCTCGAAGTGCCCGAACCCGTGCTCAGCCTTGCAGTCGAGCCGCTCAGTGCCAAGGATCGCGAGGCCCTGCGCGCCGGCCTTGCCCGCCTGGTGCGCGAGGACCCGAGCCTGGCCGTGCGCGAAGACGAGGCCAGCGGGCAGTGGATCCTCTCAGGCATGGGCGAACTGCACCTGGAAATCGCGCTCGGGCAGTTGCGCGCGCAGACCAAACTCGCCGTGCGCGGTTCCGCCCCGCAGGTCGCCTATCGCGAAGTCCTGCTGCAACCGGCGCGCGCTTGCGCCCGCATCGAGCGGGCCTTCGGGACTGCCATGTTGCTTGGAGCCATCGAACTGGAAGTGTTGCCCGCAGCGGAGGGAACTCAGGTCGAAGTCACTTTCGACGCCGCGGCCCCGCCCGCGGCGAGCTACCAGCCGGCCATCGCGGCGACCCTCGCCTCCCTGGCGATGGTCGGTCCCGCGAGCGGCAACCCGCTTTCACGCGCCCGCATCCACGTGCGAGCCGCCGGGCGCGCGGGAGAAGTTGATTCGGAGGCTGGCGTGCTGCAGGCGGTCGGTTCGGCCTGGCACGAGCTTCAGCCCAAGCTCGAGGTCGAGCTGCACGAACCGTGGATGTCGTTCGAGGTGCTGACGCCCTCGGTCTACGCCAGCGGGGTGCTCGGGGACCTGCAGGCCCGCTCGGCCGCAATCAGCGAGGTCCAGTCGCAGGGCGCGGCGACGCGCATTCAGGCCAGTGTGCCGCTTTCCGGAATGTTCGGTTACGCCTCGGCCGTGCGCTCGCTGACCCAGGGCCGCGCCGAATTCTCGATGCGACCCGCGGGAACACGCGCGGTTCCGAGGCAGGAGTTGGCCGCGCGCGGGCTCGCCAGCGAGTGAATCCGTTGCAGGCGCCACAGGTTCGCGCAGCCTGGGCAGGCTAAATCCCCAGGAATCAGCGGGTTAGGGGCCCGCTGGGGGAGCTGCTCCGATCCGTCTCAATACCTGTTCACGATCGTTGACGACCCACGGGGGCGCTGCTATCTTGTCCCCCCCTTCGAACCGCCGTGGGCCTCGACCCTGGGCACGCTTCTCACCCTCGGGTGTCGCGCGCACCGGCAGAGAGCGCACCAAGCGGGCGAATGTTGTTTACCCAGAACTCGTCTCGTTCCGACCGCACGCAACCTTTCACCCGCCCACCGCGAAGCTCCCGTCTCGATGAAGGACAAGATCCAGATCCGCATGGAAGCCTACGACCACGAGGCCCTCGATCAGTCGGGGCTCGAGATCGTCGAAACCGCCAAGCGGACGGGTGCGCGCGTTGCCGGGCCGATTCCCTTGCCGACCCGAATCGAGCGCTACACCGTGTTGCGCTCGCCGTTCATCGACAAGAAGTCGCGCGAGCAGTTCGAGATTCGCACACACAAGCGGTTGATCTACATCTCGGAGCCCACCAGTCAAACGGTGGACGCCCTGTCTAGCCTCAACATGCCCGCGGGGGTGGAAATCCGTATCAAGGCCTGACCGGCCTCGAGCGCGACTAGGCGAGCTGGCCCAGACGCGTCGGACTCCGGCTGAAGCGCACTGCGCCGCAGCCAGAAGGTTTCCGCCTCACCCAACCCTCGTGGTCGACTTGCGTCGGCTGCGCAGTCCCCGCGCCCTGCTCGGCGCGGTGGACGTTTGACACTTCAGATTCTTTTTGCCGCGTGGCCAGGCGTTGGACCCGCCGCACTCTTGCGCTGTTGCAGGGGTGGCGACGGTCCCTGGTCGAACCGGCCTTACCCCCTCAGTTCTCTGGCTCATGACGCTGATCCTTGGACGAAAGCTCGGAATGTCGCAGGTCTTCGCGGACGACGGCACGGTCACAGGTGTGACCGTGGTGGCCGCAGGTCCGTGCACGGTCTGCCAGGTACGCACGCAAGAATCGGATGGCTATGACGCCATCCAGTTCGGCTTCGAGGACATCCCCGATGCCCGCTCACGCAAGCCTCAACTCGGCCATTTCAAGAAGGCTGGAGTTGCCCCTAAGCGTTTCCTGCGCGAAGAGCGCCTGGACGCGCCCGCCACCCTGAAGGTCGGCGAGACGATCACGGCTTCCATCTTCAAAGTGGGGGACATCGTCGATGTCGTCGGCACCAGCAAGGGCCGTGGCTTCGCCGGCACGATCAAGCGCCACGGTTTCCACCGCGGGCCTGAGACGCACGGTTGCATGAACGTGCGCCAGCCCGGTTCGATCGCCAGCCGCCGCATCGGCAAGATCCCGAAGGGCAAGCGCATGGCCGGCCACTTCGGCGTCGAGCGCTGCACGAGCAAGAACTTGACGGTGGTCAAGATCGACGAAGCGCGCGGATTGATCTTCGTCTCCGGCGCGGTTGCCGGCCCCAATCAAGGATTGGTCCAAGTTCAAGCTGCGCGCACTCCGCGCCGCACCGTGGTCGACGCGGTCCCCGCCAAGGCCTGAGCCCTAGCGCTCAGCACTACATCCAAATCCACGCGAGCCCATGAAAGTCAAGGTCTACAAGGGTGGGAACGTCACCGAAACCGAGCTTGCGGAGCAGCCGTTCGGCGACAGCGTCCTCTACCGCACGCTGAAGAGCTCGGTGCTTTCGCACCAGGCCAATCAGCGCCAAGGCACGGTCAAGACGAAGGGCCGTTCCGAAGTCGCCGGCTCCGGGAAAAAGCCCTGGAAGCAGAAGCACACGGGCCGCGCGCGCGCCGGCGACCGCATGTCGCCGATCTGGCGCGGTGGCGGCACGGTCTTCGGTCCGCTGCCCCGCGATCACCGGTTCGACTTGCCCGCGCGTGAACGCCGCGTCGCGTTGCGCACCGCGATCTACGGCAAGCTCAAGGACGGCGAGTTCGTTCTCGCCGATCTGGGCGCGCTGCGCACTGCGGCGCCGTCAGCCAAATCCGCGCGCAAGGTGCTCGCCGACCTCGGAGCCCCGCGCCGTGCGATCGTCGTGCTCACTGCGCCCGACGAAACGGTCTGGAAGTCGTTCCGCAATTTCCCCGGCGTGACGATTCGTCCGGCCTGTGATCTTTGCGCCTTCGACGTCGTGACGGCTTCGATCGTGATCTGCGAGCCGGGCGCCTTCGAGGCCCTTGGCAAGCGCGTCGGTCTGGTGGCGAACGCCAGCTAGGAATCCCCATGGCCACATCCTCAACATCCACCGGATCTTTGGATCGCTTCTACCGGATCATCCAGAAGCCGATCATCTCCGAGAAGGCGACCGACGATACCGGCCGCCGCAACGCCTACCACTTCCGGGTCCCGATCGACGCCAACAAGGTCGAGATCCGCCAGGCGATCGAGAAACTCTTCGATGTGAAGGTGCGCTCCGTCAACACGGCGCACACGCACACCAAGATCCGCCGCCGCGGTCACTCCGTCGGCACGACGCCCATGTACAAGCGCGCCATGGTGGTGCTCGCTCCGGGCAACACGATCGAGATCATCTGATCTGACGCCAGCCAAGCCTCACCCACGCAAATCCACACCAGAGCCCCAAGTCCATGGCCCTGAAATTCTACAAGCCGACATCGCCCGGACGCCGCGGCGGCAACGTGCACGACTACGCGGAGATCACGCGATCGACGCCCGAAAAGTCGTTGTTGCGTCCTTTGCCCAGCACCGGCGGCCGCAACAACAACGGTCACCTCACCTCGCGTCGTCGCGGCGGTGGGAACAAGCGCATGTATCGCGTGATCGACTTCAAGCGCGACAAGGACGGAATGCCCGCCAAGGTCGCCACGATCGAGTACGACCCCAATCGCACTTGCCATATCGCGCTTTTGCACTACGCGGACGGCGAGAAGCGCTACATGCTTGCGCCCCAGGGGCTCGAGGTCGGACAGACGATCACCACCGGACACGGCGCCGAGCCGCTCAACGGCAACACGTTGACCCTGGCTGACATCCCGGTCGGCCTGCAGATTCACAACATCGAGCTGCACCCCAATCGGGGTGGCCAGATGGTGCGCACCGCCGGCAACACCGCGCAGCTCACCGCGCGCGAAGGTAACTACGCGGCGATCCTTTTGTCGTCGGGCGAGATTCGCCTGGTGCACCTGACCTGCCGCGCGACCATCGGTCGCCTCGGCAATCTCGAGCACCAGAACATCAAGCTCGGCAAGGCCGGACGTTCGCGCCACCTCGGCATCCGTCCGTACGTGCGCGGAACCGCGATGAACCCTGTCGATCACCCGCACGGTGGTGGCGAAGGCCGCACCAAGGGCGGACGTCACCCGTGTTCGCCTACTGCCGTTCCCGCGAAGGGTGGTCGCCGTCGTCGCAAGAACCACCCGACCAACAAGTTCATCATGAAGAGCCGTCACAAACGCTAGGAGCCCGAAGAATGAGCCGCAGCGTAAAAAAGGGTCCCTACGTGGACGCGAACGTGGCCAAGAAGGTCGCGTCGATGACCAAGACCGGTAAGAAGGACGTGATCAAGACCTGGGCGCGTTCCTGCACGGTCACCCCGGACTTCGTGGGCTTGACGTTCATGGTCCACAACGGCCGCACGCATCTGCGCGTGCACATCACCGAGGACATGGTCGGGCACAAGCTGGGAGAGTTCGCGCCGACGCGCATCTTCCGTGGCCACACCAACAAGAAGGAGGCGGTCAAGGCTCCCGTCTAGGGCCTGGTCCGATCCATGAGCGAAACTACCCAATACGCCGCGCGTCACCGTTACGCGCGCACCACGGCTCGCAAGGCACGTCTGGTCGCGGACCTGATCCGCGGCAAGACCGTCAACAGCGCGCTGGAGCTCCTGCACTTTTCGCCTAAGCGCGCATCGACCTACTACGAGCAGCTCGTGCGCTCGGCCATGGCGAATGCCTCGCAGGACGAGAACGTGAACGTCAATCGGCTCGTGATCACCGAGTGCAAGGCCGATGACGGCCCGCTCGTTCAAGGCCGCTTGCGCTTCCGACCGGGTCCCCAGGGACGCTCGATGCCGATCCGCAAGCGCACCGCGCACCTGACGGTTGCCGTCGCCGAAGAGGCGCAGGCCGCCGAACCGGCGAAGCCGGCGAAAAAGAAGCGCGCCACCCCCGACTCAAAACGGGCCAGCACGGCCAAGTCCAGCTAGCACCACGGAGCCAACGAAGAACCCATGGGTCAGAAAGTTCATCCGACAGGCTTCCGTTTGGCCACCGTCGAGCCTCACCGCTCGCGCTGGTACGCCAACAAGAAGGATTTCAAGAAGCTCCTGCTGCAGGACTTCAAGATTCGTCAGCACATCGGCAAGGAGTACAAGGCCGCCGGCATCCCGCGCATCGAGATCGAGCGCACGGGCGAGGCTGTCAACGTGATCGTGCACACTTCGCGGCCCGGCGTGCTCGTCGGTCGCAAGGGCGTGCGCGTCGACGAGCTCAAGACCGAACTGCAGAAGATCACCGGCATGACCTGCCACATGACCGTGCGCGAGATCAAGCGCCCGGAGCTGGAGTCGGCCCTGGTCGCGGAGATGGTCGCCGAAGCGCTCGAGAAGCGCATGGCGTTCCGTCGCGCGATCAAAAAGGCGATTCAGACCACGATGCAGGCCGGCGCCAAGGGCATCAAGGTCGAGGTCAACGGCAGACTGGGCGGCGCCGAAATGGCGCGCGAAGCCAAGGAGCGCGAAGGCCGCGTGCCGCTCTCCACGCTGCGCGCGCACATCGACTACGGCACCGCTGAAGCAAAGACCACTTGGGGAATCATCGGCGTCAAGGTCTGGATCTACAAAGGTGATCTGGAGCCGGGCCAGAAGATCGACTTCAAGGCTGCCCAACAGGGCGCGCCGCCGCGCAATGAGCGCCCGCGTGGCCCGCGTCGCCCCATGTCCCCGCGTCCGACCGGTCCGGCGGCGAGCTGAGGCTCGAAAGAGAAGACGAGGAACATCCCCATGGCGATGCAACCCAAACGCTCCAAGTACAGGAAGGTCCACCGCGGCAAAGTCCGCGGCCGGGCGACTCGTGGCAACAAGGTTTCGTTCGGCGACTTCGGACTCCAGTCGCTTGACGCGGCCTGGATCTCGGGTCGTCAGATCGAAGCCGGCCGCGTCGCGATCAACCGCGCGCTCGACGGTCAGGGCAAGGTCTGGATCCGCATTTTTCCGCACAAGCCTGTCTCCAGCAAGCCTGCGGAAACGCGCATGGGTTCGGGCAAGGGCGACGTCGAGTTTTGGGTCGCGGTGGTCAAGCCGGGCAGCGTGCTCTTCGAAGTCGGCGGTATCCCAGAAGACAAGGCCAAGCTCGCCTTCAAGCGCGCGGCCCACAAGATGCCTATCAAGGTCAAGCTCATCCGCCGTCTCTCGACGACTTGATGCGCTCAGGCGACCTCGCGGCACTTCACAAAATCAACGGCAAACAGCCCATCCAACGCGATCCTTAGCACACGGCGATGAAGACAGACGAAACACGCGGCAAGACGAACTCGGAACTCGAGTTCGATCTGGCCAACATCAAGAAGGAGCTGTTCGGGCTGCGCTTCAAGGCGTCCACCGAAACGGCATCGAATCCGTCGAAGATCCGTGTGTTGCGCCGGCAGATCGCGCGCATCAAGACCCTGGTGCACGAACGGCACAAGAAGATTCGCGGGCAGGAGCCGCGCTGACATGACCGAGATTCGCAATACACGCCGCACGTTGCTGGGGACGGTGACGAGCACCAAGGGCTCGAAGACCATCACCGTGCTCGTGACGCGCACGTTCAAACACGCCAAGTACGGCAAGTACATGCGGCGTCAGAAGAAGTACCACGCGCACGACGACAAGGAAGCCGCCGGCGACGGCGACGTGGTCGAGATCGCGGCCACGCGGCCGATCTCCAAGCTCAAGCGCTGGCGCCTGGTGCGCATCGTGGAAGCCGCGCCCGATCGCGGCCTGGATGTCGAAGCGATCGCGCAGGCGGCCGCCGAGGCTGCCGGAGCGGGCGCGCGCAAGGCGGCCAAGGCCGCGGCTGAAGCCAAACTCGCGACGACGAAGGCAGGTGGCGCATGATTCAGATGCAGACCTACCTGGACGTGGCCGACAACACCGGGGCCAAGCGTGTCCAGTGCATCAAGGTGCTCGGTGGAACGCACCGTCGCGTGGCCGGCCTCGGCGACGTGATCGTGCTCTCGGTCAAGAAGTCCCTGCCTGGTTCCGAGGTCAAACCCGGAAGCGTGGTCAAGGGCGTGATCGTCCGTACGCGCAAGGCCACGCGTCGTGAAGACGGCTCGTACGTGCGCTTCGATCGCAACGCGGTCGTGCTGCTCGACGCCGAGAACAACCCGCGCGGAACGCGCATCTTCGGCGCGGTTGCGCGCGAATTGCGCGAGCGCAATTTCATGAAGATCATCTCTTTGGCCCAAGAGGTCGTCTAGGAGCCCGCGTGCAAGTCAAGAAGAGTCTGCGCCGCACAGGCGCCCACATCCGCACCCAAGCGCGCACGCCCGTCGGGAAAGTGCACGTGAAGAAGGGCGACATCGTTCTGGTCCTGTCGGGCAACGACAAGGGCAAGACCGGTGAAGTCAAGCAAGCCCTGCCGCGCGCCGGCCGCGTCCTGGTCGAAGGCGTGAACATGCGCTGGCGGCACAAGAAGCCGACGCAACAGAATCCCAAGGGCGAGCGCGTGCAACGCGAAGCGCCGATCCACGCGAGCAACGTGAAGCTGGCGGAGAGCAAGGTCAAGAGCCCGAAAAAGGCCGCCGCTAAGGCCGCGAAGAAGAAGAGCTGAGCCATGGCCCCCCGTTTCAAAGAAAAGTACGACAGCGAGATCAAGCCCAAGATCAAGGCGCGTTTCGGCATCGAGAACGATTACGCGATGCCGCGCCTGGTCAAGATCGTCGTGAACATGGGCGTCAACGGCGCAGTCGAGAACAAGGCTCGCGTCGAACAAGCCGCCAAGGAAATGGCGATGATCACCGGCCAGGCGCCCACGATCCGCAAAGCGCGCGTGGCCATCTCGGCTTTCAAGTTGCGCGAAGGCATGCCGATCGGCTGTGCGGTCACGCTGCGCCGCGATCGCATGTGGGAGTTCGCCGACCGGCTGATCTCGATCGTCCTGCCGCGTATCCGCGACTTCCGCGGCGTCAAGGACAAGCTCGACGGACGCGGCAACTACACGCTGGGTCTCACGGAACAGACCGTTTTCCCGGAGATCGAGCTCGACAAGATCGAGTTCACGCAGGGCATGGACATTACGTTCGTGACCACCGCGAAGAACGACGAGCAGGCGCGCTTCATGCTCAAGGAAATGGGCATGCCGTTCATGGCGCCCGGCGCCGACGAGCCCGAGAAGAAGAAGAAGAAGCGTGCGCCCGAGGCTTCTGCCGCGCCCGCGAAGACCGAATCCAAGGCTGCCGCTGCTCCCGCGGCGAAGGCTTAGTAAGGACTACCGACAATGGCCAAAACCACCTGGATCGTGAAGTGCGGGCGTCCCGCGAAATACAAAGTGCGCAACTACACGCGCTGCGGCATGTGCGGTCGCGCGCGCGCCGTCTACAAGAAATTCGGTATCTGCCGCATCTGCCTGCGCACGCGCGCGTTGCTCGGCGAGATCCCGGGCATGCGCAAGGCCTCGTGGTGAGCACCAGCCACGACACACGTACAAGACACCAACGGGAATTTAGAACGCCATGATGACCGACCCCGTCGCCGATCTGCTCACGTACTTGCGCAACGCGAATACCGTGGGCAAGAAGTCGATCTCCATGCCCGCCTCCAAATTGAAGGTGAGCGTGCTGCAGATCCTCAAGGAAGAGGGCTACATCCAATCGTTCAGCGTCGAGCCGGGCACGCCCCGCAGCACGCTGAAAGTCCAACTGCGCTTCGGGCCGGACGGTGAGAGCGTGCTGCGCTCGATCCAACGCGTCTCGAAGCCGGGCTGTCGCGTGTACGCCAAGGCGGGCAACATCCCGCACGTGCTGCGCGGCCTGGGTATCTACGTGCTCTCCACGCCGCGCGGAGTCGTCTCCGATCGCACGGCGCGCAAGATCAACGCCGGGGGCGAAATCCTCTGCAAGGTGAGCTGACCCATGTCACGCATCGGAAAACTCCCCGTCGCCATCCCCAAGGGCGTCAATGTCGAGCAGAGCTCGCCGCGCCAGGTCAAGGTCAAGGGCCCCAAGGGCGAACTCTCGATCTCGCTGCGGCCTGAAGTCGAAATCAAGGTCGACGCAAACGTCGTGACCGTCACGCGGGCCGGCGACACGCGCGATGCGCGCGCCTACCACGGCATGACCCGCGCCTTGCTCAGCAACATGATGGTCGGCGTCACGCAGGGTTATCAGAAGACGCTCGAGATCGTCGGCGTCGGTTGGAACGCGGCATTCGCCGGCGGGAAGATCACGCTCAACGTCGGCTTTTGCAAGCCGGTGATCATCGAGCTGCCGAAGTCGGTCAACGCCGCGACACCCAATCCGACCACGATCAATTTGTGGGGCGCCGACAAACAACTCGTCGGTCAGGTCGCCGCGAAGATCCGTTCGTCGCGTCCGCCCGAGCCCTACAAGGGCAAGGGTGTGCGTTACAAGGGCGAGTACGTCCGTCAGAAGGCCGGCAAGAGCTTCGGCAGTTAGTCCCTATGAACGCACATCATCACAAGCCGGCGGCGCAGCCGCCTAGCGCCG
>JAYUOR010000150.1:0-4906 GCA_043760765.1 Planctomycetota bacterium
CTCGTCGCGCTCAACATGATCGACATGCTCGAGGCGCGCGGGCTTTCGATCGAGGTCGAGAATCTGTCGCGGTTGCTGGGTGTGCCGGTGGTCGCGATTTCCTCCCAGAGCGGTACGGGCCTGGAGAAGCTACGTGAGGCTATCGACGGCGTGATCAGCGATCCGCTGAGCGGACGCCCTGGCGCGCGCTGGTTGCCGAGCGGCGCTGGACTCGAAGAGGACGTGCGCCTCACGGCCGCGGCCTTGCCCGAGGAATGGCACAAGGGTGAGGCTCCGCGGCGCAATGCACTGGCGTTGTGGGCTTTGCTCTCGCTCGATGACAGCGACGAATTGCGCGGCGCACCGCGCGAGTTGCGCGCCGTGGTCAGCGCGCGGCGCGCACACGCACAGAAGACTGGACGCGACATCGAAGCCGAGATCATCCAGGGCCGTTACTCGTGGATCGACGCCCACGCGCCCGAGTTCCTGCGCGAGCAAAAGCCGGCGGGAACGTCGACCACCGATCGCGTGGATCGCGTGCTGCTCAATCCCGCATTGGGATTCGTCGTATTCCTGCTGGCGATGGCGCTCGTGTTCCAGTCTTTGTTCAGCGGCGCCGATCCGGCCATCGCGGCCATCGAAGCGTCCTTCGGATGGATCCAGGACCGGGTCACTCACCTGCTGCCCGAGGGCATCGTCAACGAGTTCGTCTGCAACGCCTTGATCGAGGGTGTTGGCAGCGTGCTGGTCTTCCTGCCGCAGATCGCGCTGCTGTTCCTGTTCATCGGCATCATGGAGGACACCGGGTACATGGCGCGTGTCGCGGTGCTCATGGATCGGCTGATGAAAGCGATCGGCCTGCACGGGCGCGCTTTCGTGCCGATGTTGTCGGGCTATGCCTGCGCCGTGCCCGCGATCATGGCCACGCGCACGATGGAGCGCCGCCGCGATCGGATGTTGACGATGATGGTCATTCCATTGATGACATGCTCAGCGCGCCTGCCGGTCTATACGTTGATCATCGCGGCGCTTTTCCCGCCCTCGCTCGTGCTGGGTTTCGTGCCTGTGCAGGGCCTGCTGATGGTGGCGATGTACTTATTCAGCACGTTGACGGCATTGATCTGCGCCGCGGTGCTTGGGCGCACCCTGTTCAAGGGCCCGAAGGTGCCGTTGTTGGTCGAGTTGCCGCCCTATCGCATGCCACACTGGCCTTCGGTGCTACGCATGGTCTGGGAGCGCAGCCGCATGTTCGTGACGCAGGCCGGCGGCATGATCCTGGCGATCACCTGCGTCATGTGGGCGCTACTTTCATTCCCGCGCGAGACGCAAATCGAAACTCGCTTCGAGCAGCAACGCACCGCGCTCGCTTCCGAACCGGATCCGGCGCAGCGGGTGCAGCGAGCCGCCGTGCTCGAGACCGAACGCGCCGCCGAGGAACTGCGCTCCAGTTTCGGCGGCAAGCTCGGACATGCCATGGAACCCTTGATCGAGCCGCTGGGCTTCGACTGGAAGATCGGCATTGGCCTGCTCGGCGCCTTTGCCGCGCGCGAGGTCTTCATCAGCACGATTGGCGTCGTCTACGGCATCGGCGCGGACGCCACGGAGAATTCGCAGAGCCTGCGCGAGAAACTGCGCGCCGAACACCATGCGGACGGACGGACGGTCTACACGCCGCTGGTCGGCCTCTCGCTGATGGTCTTCTTCGCGCTGGCCTGCCAATGCATGAGCACGCTGGCCACCGTGCGCCGCGAATCGCGTTCGTGGAGCTGGCCGCTGTTCCTGTTCGTCTACACCGGCGTGCTGGCTTGGCTGTCGAGCTTTGCCGTCTATCAGCTCGGTCGCGCGCTCGGCTTTTCCTGATCAGGCCGCCTGCAGGAACTCGCGCGCCTTGTCGAGCTCGCGAGCGAGCACGTCGCTCATCAGCTCGAAAGCAGCACGCTTGATGCCGGCATGCTCGAAGGCCGGCTCGCAAAGCCCGTAGGGATTTTCATCCATCGTATTGCCGCACAGGAAGGCATGCGTGACGACTTCGCCGAGGTGCGTGACGCTGGCCAGGCGGCGATCGACCGTCGCCAACTCCGGCGTGTGGTGGTGGCGGATGGTGTCGACCAGACTCTCGGGGAAATTCCATTTCTCGGCCAGGCGCGCGCCGATCTCGGCGTGATGGAGCCCGAGGATCGCAGCTTCGGCTTCGAGCAAACCGGTGCCGCGCGCCACTTCGGCGTTCACGAGGAGTGACGTCGCGCGGGCATGCCGCGCCATGACCAGATGTCCGACATTCTGCAGCAGGCCGCAGGTGTAGGCGCGATTCTTGTCGACCTGACCTTCCAGGCGCGCGATCAGCGAAGACGCGATCGCATCGACGACGCTTTCCTCCCACAGCCGCAGGGCGGTCGTCTGATCGACCTGGCCGTAGTCACGGAAGTAGCGGCCGGAGCACGAGGTCAACACCAGGTTGACCAAGGTGGTCACGCCGATCAGATTCGCCGCCTCGGGCAACGAACCGATCTCGCGCTTGAATCCGTAGTACGCGGAGTTGCAAAGCTTCAGCACTTTGGCCGTGACCGCGGCGTCGGTTTCGATCACACCGACGAGGTCGCGCGGGATCACGTCATCGTGCGATGCGATCTCGACGACCCGCATCGCCACCTTGGGAAGCGGCTCGAGACTCTTGATGTCGGCGAGGATGTGCTGGATGTGCGCGGCCAATGGACTTGCCTCCGTTCGAAAGCCCGCGGGGAAAGCTCGCGGGGGGTCTCGAAGGAATTTCGGAGTTGGCGCGCGCGCCGCTGAAGCGAAGTCCGGTTTGTGGACCGGAACCAGGAAAATACTTCGCCCGCTCTAGCAGCCCGTTGAAAAAGGCCCGTGGCGAGGCAGAGCGTGGGAAGGCGAGGCAAGGAGCGCGACAGAAATTGGCGCGCAGGCGGCCTTCCTGGCCGCCGAGCACAAATTTCCGAGCGCGACGCGGCATCGCCGAAGCACGCTCCGCCGCAGTAGGGACTTTTTCTGGCGGGCTGCTAGTGCGCGGTGGCCGTGGCGTCCGGAAAGGTCTCCAGGACCTTGGCCACCTCGCCCCGAGTCACGATGTCGCGGAACTTGAAGGGCCGCAGCCATGACTCACCCGGCGGGTGCAGGGTCATGAACGGGATCGAATGTGCACCCAGGGTGTCGCGCAGGCGCTTGGCGGCAGCGGTCCGCGGAGAATTGGAGGTCATGTCGACCTTGATCGGCACCACGCCCTTTTGGATCAGCAGGTCAGTGATTCGCTTGGAGCTGTACACGACAGCTTCATTGGTCTTGCAAGTCAGTCACCACTCGGCGGTGAAGTCGAGCATCACCGGGCGGCCTTCGGCCTGATAGCGCGCGAACGCATCAGGATCGAATTTCTCCCAAGCGACCAAACCCTCTTCGGGATTGAGCGCGCTCTTGAGCGGCCCGAAGACGAAGTAAGTGCCGACGCCGGCGATCGCCAGCGCCACGACGAGCGTGCGCAGGTGTTGCAGCGTGGTCTGTTCGAATGTCGCGAACTTCCCCCACCACCAGCAACCGAGCGCGACAAAGACGAGCATCGCCACGGTGTACAGCAAGAGATCCTGGCGCACGGAGACCATCAGGAAGACCACGGTTGCGAGCAGCAAGAATCCCGTCGAGTGCTTGAACGTCTGCATCCAGGCCCCGGGCTTGGGCAGGAACTTGAGGAAGCCCGGATTGGAAGTGAGCACGACGTAGGGCGCGGCCATGCCAACACCGACCATCAAGAAGATGGCGATGATCACCTGCGGCGTCTGGGTCACCGCCCAGGCCAGCGTGCTGCCGAGGAACGGGCCACTGCAGGGCGTGGCGAGCAGCGTGGCCATGATGCCCTTGAAGAACGCGTCGCGCATGCCCTCGCGCTTGACTGAAGCGAGTTCGCCGACCGCAGAGGGCACGCCAAGTTCGAAGACGTCGAAGAGCGAAAGCGAGAAGGCGAACACGATCGCGACCATCGCGATCTTGAACTCCTCCTGCTGGAACTGAGCTCCCCAGCCCTGGCCCGCGAACGCGGCGAGCGCCGCGAGCACGGCGAAAACCACGATGATCCCCGCGGCGAAGGCGAGACCGAGTTGGAAGACACGTTTCTTGGACTCGCCCGCCTGCTTGACGAACGAAAGCACCTTGATCGAAACCACCGGCAACACGCAGGGCATCACGTTGAGCAGCGCGCCGGCGATGAACGCGAACACGAGCCAGAGCCAGATGCTGCGCTCCGTCTCGCCGCGCGATTCGAAGACCGGGACCGTGAACGCGTCCCACTTGGGTGAAGTGGCTTCCGGTGTGCTGTCCACGCGAGCCGCGACGGGAGCCGCGGCGTTGGCGGGCTTGGCGCCGGGGATCAAGTCGGCCGGAAACTTCTCGAAGAGCGCGTCCTTGCCTGGGCCCTCGAGATCGGGCTCCTCGTCATAAGGAATGCAGCCCTTCGCGTCACAGGTCAGACCGCTGATCGAAGCCGTGATCTTCGTCAGATCCGGCGTGCCCGATGCGAAGTGCCCCTTCGCGTACAGAAGAACCGTGCCTTCGTGGCCGAAGATCCAACCGGGGCCACCGCCAGGCGCGGTCATGCCGGGGGCCGGCAGTTTCTCCGGCTCCGGGAAGCGCGTGGGCGACCAGACGATTCCATCGCCGCCCCAGGTGACTTCCGTTGCGGTGCCGACCCCGCCGCCGTCTCCGAGGAACTCGTGGTAGATGTGCCAGCCGGGGTCGAGCTTGACCTGCAGGACTGCTTTCACATCCGCGCCCTCCGCGCGTGCGAAAAGGCGGGTGTGAGCGCGCTGATCCTGGGCTCCGGGGCCAAGGCACGTCAACAGGAGCAGGAAGAGGGACGAGAGTGATTGGATCATGGTGGCGGGGAATCTGGTCCTCCGCAGGGTACTAGCCTAACGGTTGCCAG
>JAYUOR010000151.1:0-4901 GCA_043760765.1 Planctomycetota bacterium
CGAGCTTGCCTGCCTCGTCGCGCGTGATCCGACTCGAGCGGTTGATGATCTGCAGATTCAAAAACAGCGCTTCGAGCACCTCGACCGAAGCCACGTTGACATTGACCGGGCGGCGCGCGAGCGGTGCGATCGTCGCGCGATAGCCCAGGTAATCCATGCGCACGGGATTGAAGAGCTTGATGCCGTCCGCCTCCTGCAGCGCGAGCACGATTCCGAACTCGATCGTGCGCCCGTCCGTGATCATCACGGTCGTGCCCGGATTGAAATTTCGGCGCTCGGCCACGCGCACCACGCAATCCTCGCCTGCCTGCAGCGCGTTGGTGATGCGCACCGCGCGCTGCCACTTCGGCCCGGCGCGCACACCTCCGTAGACGGAGCTGCGCTGCTCGAGTGCTGCGCTGAAATCCTGTCCGAGAACGCCGCTCAACGCGAGCGGCGCACTGTCGCGCATCTGCTCGATCGCATCGAAGCTGCGCAGTCCCTTCGAAGCGTCGGCGATGCGCCACATCGGAATCGCGAACGCTCGCTGATCGACCACCGCGAGATTGATCGAATGATCGAGCGCCGGACTCGGGCCGCAGCCGGCCCAGTTACCGTCCTTGTCGACGTTGGCCGTCAGACCGCGCGTCAGGCCGGCGAACTTGCCGTCCTCGATCGAGGTGTAGCGCACGAGTTCCGCCCCGATCCACAGGAAGCCCTCGGGCTCGAAGCCAAAGGTCGATAGCACCGCAATCGCCTTCGCCTTGCTCTTGAGCGGCTCGGCGAGTCGCGTCACGCAGCCCAGCATGTTCGCGAACATCTGCGGCGGCGCGCTGCCGACATCGATGCGGCCGGCGACATCGAAAGCATCGACGTCCCACATCACGGCGCGCGGATCGTGGTTGTTCCAGAAGCCTGGCTCGAGCGTGCTCTTGACCGTGAGTTCGTCTCGATCGTCCCAGTACGGTGTTGCGTCGCGCGACGGATGCGAGCCACCGAGGTTGGCGCGCGCGTGCCTGATCGCTGCGTCGAGCGCCAATCGGGTCTGCACCTTGTCGGACAACTGCGTGCTGGCCTTCGATGCGTTGCGCGCGGTCATCAAGAACGGCGCGCACAGGATCAAGAGCGCGATCAGCACGAACAATACGCTCAGCACCGCGAAGCCGCGGCGATCTGCGTGCCCCAGATTCCGTACGCGGCACTTCATTCGACGGTCCCGTACACGTTGACGACGACACGCGCCTTGGAGCCGTCCTCGTACTCCAGGCCGATCGAAAGCGGTGCAGAGAAGAGCTCACGATCGAGCGCGCCGTCGGCAGAAAAAACGATTTCGCGCGGCACGTCGGACGCAAAGCTGACTGTCTTCGGCAAGACCGCCTTTCCGCTGTCGACCACGGCGTAGATCGAAAGCGCGTCGATCGCGCCAGGGAACGTCGAGCGCAGGTCGCCGATCAAGAGCGGAGCTTCGAGTTTCCAAACCGGATCGTCGGCCTCCGCGCGCGCGACTTCGACGCCATCGAGCGAGAGCCGCAAAAGCCGGCGGTCATAAGTCACTTCGACGCGCATCCAATATCCCGGCCGCCACATGCCCGGCGCGCTGTCGACCGCCACGATGCCGCCGCCTGAGACGACGCCGCTTGCGGAAGTGACTGCGGGCCTGAACCAGGCGCGCAGGCTGCCGTTGGCGCGGCACTCCAGGCCCGCGGCCAGCCCGATGTCGAGCGCACGGCCGCCGTCTGAATTCTCGAGCTTGAGTGCGCATTGCAGCATGAAGCCCTCGCGCAGATCAAAGCTCGGATTTTCCGCCAGCGCGACTTCCGCGTGGGCTCCGGCCGGGGCGCCTGCGAAAGACAGCGCCTTGCCGAGAAATCCGTCGTCGATCAGCACGCCCCCCATGCAGACACCGTCGTCGCCCGAAGAACCCTCGATTCCGAGCGTCTCGAACTGCCAGGTGCCGAGCACGTCCATGCCCGCGGCAACGATTTCACCGCTGGCAGGATCGAGGCGCACGCGGGCCGGAGCGGAACGTGCGATCGCGTTGTTGTGCGCGGAACGCAGCATGTTCTGGACCAGTCCCAGCGCGGCGCGTTTGCCCGGATTCAGCGCGGTCAGCATCCCGACGCCGATGCCGAAGAGCATCGCCATCAAGCCCATCACGACGATCAGCTCGATCAGCGTGAAGCCAGCTCTGCGTCCGGGTTGCAGGAAAGCTTTCACCGCATCACTTCTTGAAATTCGAGAGGTCGTCCGCGGTTCCGAACTTGCCGTCAATGCCCGCGGAGAACAATTGGAAGCTCGAGGGCTCCTCGTAGCGTCCGGTCGTCGAATTTTTCAGCGCGCGCAGCGTGGCTTCGTTCTCCTCGCCGGTCTCGGTGTCGACGAAGATGTAGCGGAACTCACGCTCGTAGTCGGAGGCGCGGATGTAGACGATCGGGTTCCCCCACTTGTCGGCCAGCTCGAGCAGGTCCTGGGTCTCGAAACCCTTCGGCCGTTTGGAGAGCGCGTCGCGGTCGGTGTTGCAGAGATTCTCGGCCTTGCCGAGCGTCGCGTAACCAGGCGCGCCCTCCGCGCACAGGGCCAGGTACAGGCACTCCGCGCCGACGTTCGTAGCGTCCGGCGCCGTGCCCAGGTCGCTTGGCAACTGTGACGGCGGGTACTCGCCGTGTTCGTCGGAGTATTCGCCCAGCGCCGCGCCCAATTGTCCGAGCCGATTCCTGGTCACGCCTGCCTTGACCGCGTCCTCGCCTTGCATGAGGCTCGAGACGAGCACCGTGATCAGGATTGCGAGGATCAAGAGCACAGCGAGCAGCTCGATCAGCGTGAAGCCGGCGCGTGTCGAAGATCGGTAGTGAAATTGCCTCATCGGCCGCTGCTCCATTGCGCTCACTGCGCGCGCGACTTGACGACCTGTACGTTGTCGATCATGAGTTCCACGGGTTGACCGTTGTCGCCCCAGGCCATCAAGCCGACGCACACGTCGCCCGCGGAGGCAATCGAGCGCATCGAGAATCGATCCGCGACGGGAATGCCGTCCACGCTGATTCGGCCGATCGAATCGGAGCCTTCGCCGATGCGCTCGATGCGCAGGCGCACGGGCTTGTCGAGCGGCCACCACGGAATGCCGCCGACCGGCGCGATGTCATCGCGCTTGGGTTCCGCGGTGGCGCGGTCCATCAAGAGCACCTGCAGTTGGCCCTCGGGGTGACGTTCGACTGCGATCCAGCTCGTCGGCGCCGAGTTGCCGCGGCTGCCTTGCTTCTCGCGCGTCAGGAACATGCCGACGTGAGCGGAGGTCACGCTCGCCACGGTCACGTCCATCTCGATCGAAACGAAGTCCTTCGACGGGTAGCGGCGCAACAGTCGCGCGCGCCCATCGGTCTGCTTGAAGGATCCGCGCAGGTGCATGGCATTGTCGCTGAGCGAGAAGGTCGCGCCCGCGGCTTCTTCGACGTCCCACTGGTTCGAACCGGCGTTGCCGCTGCGGTCGAAATTGTCTTCCCAGGCTTCCTTGGCGACGTGGTCGCCGATGCGCTTGATCTGCGCATTCGCGAACAATCGCCAGGCATCCTTTTCCGGCAGCTTGCGGCGCGCGTCGTCGAGCTTGCGGAACTCCTCGATCGCCTTGCCGGAATCGTTCTTGCGATAAGCGCACCAGGCCAGACCTGCGCGCGCGCCGGGTTCGTCGCCGTTGAGTTCCTGCGAGTGCCTGAAACAGCTTTCCGCGCGCGCAGCGTCGTTCAGGCGCAGATAGTTGTAGCCGCGGCGCGCTTCCAGTTCGGCGCGCGTGGGTTCCAACTCGAGCGCCCGGCCGAAGTACATTTCAGCGTCCGCAAAGTTGTTCTGGCTTGCGGCGATCACAGCCAGGCCCGCAATTGCGTCGCTGAAAGCAAGGTCGCGATCGAGCGCCGCCTTGAATTCGTGTGCCGCGCCCTCGGGGTCATCGCGTTGGAAGAGCAGGCGGCCGTGCTGGTAGAGCGACCAGGCATCGTCCGGCGCGGCTTCGAGCGCCAGTTCGACAAAGCGCTGCGCTTCAGCCTGATAACCGGTCACTTCCGCGAGCCACGACAGCGCGCGCCAGGCACCGTAGGCGCGCAGCGGATCCGCATCGGCCGCCGCGAGCAGATGGTCGCGCGCCAGGCTCCACTGCGTGGAGCGGATCTCGAGCAGGCCCTGGGCGAGCAACATCTCAAAGCCGGCCTGGTCGCGGCCGAGCATCATCGAGTCGTCGGTCGCGCCGCGTTTGACCACAGCGATCGCGAGTTTGCCGGCGAGCGCGCGTGGATCCTTGGCTTCGATCGACAGGGCCGAGTCGTACATCGCGGCCGCGCCGTCGTTGCCGTCGAGTTTGCCGTTGGCGAAACGCGCCGCGGCAAGATCCAGACGCACACCCAAGCGCAGTGCCCGGTATTCCGCGGGCGGCTCGTAGCGGTGAGCGAATTCCAGATGCACGAGCGCTTCTTCCGCACGGCCGCGCGCGAGCAAGAAACGACCGAAGGCCGCCTGTGCAGCGAAGTTCTGCTGGGCACCGCGCAGCGCATCCCCGAAGCGTTTCTCAGCGCTGTCGAAGAGCCGCAAGCGCGCTTCGAGTTCGCCCATGCGCACCTGCGCCTCGGGCGAATTCGCGTATTTCTGAAGCACCGATTCGAGTTCGGTATAGGCCGATTCGAAGTTGAAGCCGAGTTCGAAGCAGCGTGCCAGTCCTAGGTGCGGCGCGGGATCGTTCGGCGAGACAGTATCCGCGAGGCGGTACATCTCGATCGCGATCTGCAAGGCTTCGCTCGCCTCGTTGCGGCTCTGTACGCACTCGTCGGCGAAGTTCATCAGCGTCGGGTACTGGCCCGGCGTGACCTTCTCGCCGAACTCGCGCCGGCGTTCGAGGATCTTGTTCGCGATCGTCTCGGCGAAATGGAATTCGTTGACGC
>JAYUOR010000152.1:0-4901 GCA_043760765.1 Planctomycetota bacterium
ATCCTGGGGCGGCTCGTCGGCTTCGCAGAACGGGTCGGCGAAGACGAGCACGTGGCCGCCGCCGAGCACGTATTGATCGAGGGCGAACAGCGTGTCCGGAGCCAGTGCTTTAGGGTGCACGAGCATCAGCACGCTGATGTCGGCAGGAATTTCCTTCGCGCTGGGCTGCACGGTCTTCACTTCGTAGAGCTGGCGCAGTTGCTCGACGATCATCCACGGCTCGGCGCCCGGCCCGCGCGTGAATGGATTGGACATCGCGCCCTCGACCGGCAGCGTGCTCATCACGCCCAGGACCTTTTTCGTCGGATTCGACAGCGAGTAGACCAGCTTGGCGACGTCGTACTCGAGGAAGGTTTCCTTGTCCGGCTGCAGGAAGGCGATGACTTCCTTCTCGTCGGTCGTGTTCGTCCCGGCCAGGCCGAAATACAACAGATCCTGGCCATCGGCGACGCGCACGCCCTTGATGCCGTACTGCATGGCGCGGTCTTCGGTGTCGCTGAAGGGCTCGGGATCGATGACTTCGAGTGAGAGCTTGCCCTTCGAGTGCGATTCCATCTCGCGCAGCAGTTCTTCGACGCGCTGCGCGTACTTCGCGATCGAAGCGATGTCGCTGCCGACCTTGTGCGAGTAGTACAGGCGCAGCTTCACGTCCTCCTTGAGGCTGCCCAGGATGTTGATCGCGCCCGGCGAGAGCGTGTAGAGCTTGTCCGCGGTCAGATCGAAGCGCGTCGAGCGCAGCGACGCGTTCGAGAACACGTTGATCGAGATCAAAAGCGCGGCCGCGATGCCCAGGCCGCCGAGGGTCAGATAGCGTTTGTTCATGGGCCTAGTCAGCCTTCTTGAGTTCGACGATGGTCGCGTTCGCGAACAGGAAACAACCGATCAACGAGCCGAAAAAGACCAGGTCACGCAGGTCGATGACCCCGCTTGTGATCGAATAGAAGTGCGTCAGGAACGACAGCGAGCTGATCGCGTCGACCACGGTCTGTCCGACCCAGGGCTTGAAGAAGTTCAAGACCACCGGGAAGCCGGCCAGCACGAACATGAACGACAACGCGACGCCGAGCACGAAGGCGATGACCTGGTTCTTGGTCGTGGCCGAGATGCAGGCGCCGATGGCCAAGAATCCGCCGGCCATCAGGAAGCTGCCGATGTAGCTCGCCAGGATCACGCCATTGTCGGGCTTGCCGAGGAAGTTGACCGTGATCCACAGCGGGAAGGTCAAGAGCAGGGAAATCCCCGCGAAGACCCAGGCCGCCAGGAATTTCGCCAACACGGTCTCGCCCAGCGAAACCGGCAGCGTCATCAACAGTTCGATCGTGCCGCTCTTGCGTTCCTCGGCCCACAGGCGCATGGAAATCGCCGGGATCAAGAACAAGTAGAGCCAGGGCTGGAAGGAGAACATGGCCTGCAGATCGGCCTGACTGTTCTCGTAGAAGTTGCCGATGTAGAAGGTCAAGATCCCGCTCAGGAGCAGGAAGATGACCATGAAAACGTAGGCGACCGGCGTGGCGAAATAGCCGCCGAGTTCGCGCTTCATCAATGTGATCGTTTTGGACATCGCGATGGGCCTAGTTGGTCGCGACCGAGCCGAAGCCGGTCAGTGAACGGAAAACTTCGTCGAGGCGTCCGGATTCGACGCGCAGCTCATCCACTTCCCAGCGCTCGTCGCGCGCCTTGCCGCCGATCTCGGCCACGATCGAGGCGCCGCCGCGCGGGAAGGCGATCAACGTCGTGCGACCGTTGGATCCGCCCTCGGCTTCGAGGCTCGCGACCTGCGGCATGCCGTTCAGGCTCTTTTCGACCTTCTCGCGCTGTGCGCTAGGTATCGAGAGCGAGACCGCGTTGTGATACCGCGACTTCGCCGCCAATTGCGCCGGCGTGCAGTCGACCACCAGCTTGCCGTTCGAGATGATGATCGTGCGCGTGCACAACGCTTCGACCTCCTCGAGGATGTGGGTCGAGAGCACGACGACCTTGTCGCGCGCCATCGAGCGGATCAGCGCACGCACTTCGTGCTTCTGATTGGGATCGAGTCCGTCGGTCGGTTCATCGAGCACCAGGACCTCGGGGTCGTGCAGGATCGCCTGCGCGATCCCGACCCGGCGCTTGTAGCCCTTCGACAGCGTCTCGATCGGCACGTCGAGCACATCCTGCAGATTGACCTTGGCGACGACTTCTTCGATGCGCGCCTTGCGGTCGCCGGGGACGGCGCGCAGTTCGGCGATGAACTGCAGGAAACTGCGCGGGGTCATGTCCGGGTACAGCGGCGCGCCTTCGGGCAGGTAGCCCATCTTCGTCTTGGCGGCGATCGGCTCTTGCTGCACGTCGTGCCCGCACACGCGTGCGCTCCCCGCCGTCGGCGAGAGGAAGCCGGTGATCATCTTCATCGTGGTCGACTTGCCCGCCCCGTTGGGGCCGAGGAAACCGAGCACCGTCCCTTTTTCGACCTTGAATGAGATGTCGTCGACAGCCGTGAAAAGGCCGAAGCGCTTGGTCAGCTTGTGGATCTCGATCATGTGGAGAGGGGCGTGTGGGAACGAAGCGGGGTGCGAAGGGAGGTTTCCAAGACGTCGAAGCGCAGGCGGCGCACGGCGCGCGTGCGGGGAAGTACGTGGTCCGCCGGCCAGAGCCGGGCTTCGAAGGGCGAAGAGGTTACGCGGGTTGGCGCAGGCAGGGCAAGCGGCAGGGAGATGTTTGGGTCTCGGGCGCCGTCGGCGCACGCAACCGCTGCCTTACGCAGGCGGGTGGCCTGGCGTTAGCGGCAGTTGTGGGGTCTCGCCCTGGCCTACTTCCGCCCGAAGTCGTCGGCCAGACGCTCGATATCGTCCTCGCCGAAATAAGTCCCGGTCTGGACCTCGATGAAGACCAGTTTTTCGGGGCTGATGCACTCGACGCGGTGCGCCGCGCCGGTGGGGATGTCGATCGCCTGCCCCGGTGAGAGCTCCAGGTCGCGGCCGTCGAGGGTCACGCGCGCGCGGCCGCTGACCACCAGCCAGTGCTCCTTGCGCTTGGCGTGACGCTGATAGGAGAGGCGCTTGCCCGGCAGCACGTCGATGCGCTTGACCTTGAACTCAGGGGCTTCCGCGAGGACGCGGAATTCGCCCCAGGGCCGGGTCTCGTGGAGGGGGCTTGCCATGGGAAGAGTGGGTGGGGGGCGCTTGGAAGTACTGACTGCTAGCTCAGTCCCGGCGCAGCGCCTCGGTCGGGGTCAAACGCGCGGCTTTCCAGGCCGGGATGGCTCCGCCGAGCACGCCCAGCAGCGTTGCGAACGTGATCGCCGTCAGGATCACCTTGGGCGTGACGCGGAAGGCGAAGGCGACATCGGTGAAGGTCTGGAAATTCATGCCACCGGTTTCGACGCCGTTGAACAACAACGCGATCAAGGCTCCTAGGACTCCGCCGAGCAGTCCGAGCAGGAGCGACTCGATCAGGAACGAGATGAAGATCGGGAAGGGCTTGAAGCCGATCGAAAGCAGCACACCGATCTCGGAGGTGCGCGCGGAAATCGCGGCCAGCATCGTGTTCGTGGCCGTGAAGATCGCGGCGAGCCCCATGACGGCCGCCAGGAACGAACCAAGGCCGAGCAGAACTCCGGACAGAACCTTGGTCTGCGAGGTCAGGTACTCGCGTTCGGTCACGACCTTGGCGGGCGTCTCTTCGTTGTTCTTCAGCCGCTCGTTGAGCGCTTCGACATCGGTGCCAGGATCGAGCGCCGCGATCACACGGTTGGGTGAGTTGCGATCGAGCGCGGCCATCACGCGGTCGAGGTCGCCCCAGATTTCCGATTGCGAGGCGCCGTCCGAGGCGAACACGCCGACCACGCGGAACGGCGTCGTGTTCACGGTCAGCACGTCCTCGAGCGAGCAGTCCTGGACATAGCCGTCGAGCTTGCGGCCGACGATGACCTCGTTGGAGCCGGGCGCGAAGTTGCGGCCTTCGACGATCGAGATCTCCTTCGAGCGCAGTGCAAAGGTCTGTTGCTGCACACCGCGAATCGGGACATAGGTCTCGCCGCCGCTCACGCGCGAGCGTCGGATGCCCAGGAAACACTCCAGCGACGCCTGTGGTCGGCCGTCTTTGTCCGCGGCGATTTCGGGCAGTGTCTTGATCAGGCGTTCGCCCAAGTCGCGGCGAAAGATGCTGTCGCCCTCACCGGTTGCGCCGGGCCGCAGGAAGACGGCGAGATCGCTGCGGCCTGAGCCCGCGAACATGGTCGTGAAACCCTGGCGCAGCGCGAGTACGCCGGCCAGCACCGCCACCGTGGCGGCGATGCCGACGACCGTCAGGGCCGTGGCCGAGCGGCGCACGAAGAGACTGCGCAGGTTGTAGCTGAGCGGAATGAACATGCTGCTAGGCCTGTGAGCGCAGCGCTTCCACGCAGCGTAGACGACTGGCGTTCCAGGCGGGCACGAGGCCGGAGAAGAGTCCGATCAAGACCGTGATCACGGCGGCGATCGCCATCGTCTCCGGCAGCAGGTTGTAGCCGGGGAAGAACTGCTGAATCAGCGGCGCGATCACCGGCGCGCTCAATGCCGCAAGACCGATTCCGGTCGCCCCGCCGAGCACGCACAGGATCATCGACTGCACGATCATCACGCGGAACAGGGTCGCATCGTTGAATCCGAGCGCCTTCAGGATGCCGATGTCGTGGGTCTGCTCGCGGCCGGTCATCAGCATCGTGTTGATGCAGGCGAGCAGGATCGCGATGAACACGCCGCCGCCGATGAAGCTCAACAGGCGCGGCACGTTGCCGATCATGGTCACGAACTGGCGCTGGAATTCGGCCTCGGTCGTCGTGCGCACGCGCTGCGGACCGCCCTCGAACATGCCGTCGACCGCGGCGATGACCTCGGTGATGTCGCGGCCCTTCTCGGCTTCGATCACGACCACGCCGACGT
>JAYUOR010000153.1:0-1975 GCA_043760765.1 Planctomycetota bacterium
GATCGCCTGGGCGGTCTACGCGCTCTTCCTGCTGGGCGCGGGCGTGCTGAAAAGTCTCGGAGGACTGCGCTGGGCCAGCCTGATCCTGTTCCTCATGACCATCGCCAAGGTCTTCCTGTTCGACCTCGGACACCTCGGCGGACTGTACCGCGTGGCATCGATGCTCGGACTCGCGCTGTCCTTGCTGCTGGTGTCTTTCCTCTATCAACGCTTCGTCTTCCGCCGTCGCACGGGGCCGGGCGCTACAGGTTGAGCGCTCAAACATCCCTTCCGACACAGCCGAAGACCCCGCCCGGCACCCCGGCTCGCGCGAATTCTCACCCTTGTCACCAACTCGGCTCTAATCCTCTCCCGAGCAAGTAGTTAGGCTGGCGCGATGCAACGGACGCCCGAGCAGGAAGTCATGGACACCGCCGAAGAGGCGCTGATCTACGACGCCATGGATCACTCGGGTCCCAATCGCGCGTTCGTCGAGCGGCTGGTTTCGCTGGGCGCGTTTGGTCGGATCCTCGACATCGGCACCGGACCCGGTCAGATCCCGCTGCTGCTCGTCGAGCGCCTCGCCGACGTCAGCGTGGTCGGCGTCGATCTTTCAGCACACATGCTGCGCCGAGCGGAGTTGAGACGCGCCCGTTCGCCGTACGCGGAGCGGCTCGAGTTCAGACTCGCCGACGCGAAAGGCCTGCCCTTCCCGCGCGAGAGTTTCGACGTCGTCGCGTCGAACACAATCCTGCATCACGTTTCGGATGCGCGACAATTCCTCTCCGAAGCGTGGCGAGTCTTGCGTCCGGGCGGCGCGTTCCTGATCCGCGACCTGTTCAGGCCGCCGACGCCAGAGCGCGCGAGTGAACTGGTGCGAACACACGCGGCCGACGCCACGCCCGCGCAGCAGGAACTGCTGCTTGCTTCCCTGCACGCGGCCCTCGAACCCGAGGAACTGCGCGCCTATGCGCGCGAGGCCGGCCTTGTGGAAGTGAGCCTGACGATCGATTCGGATCGCCACATGTCGCTCGAGGCGCGAGCGAGGCGATGAGCGGACAAGAAGAAACCAGAGTCGACAAGACCAACGCCGAGGGAAATCTCGCTCTGGCACTCGGCGGCGGTGGCGCGCGCGCGGCCTATCAAGCCGGCTTCTTGCACGCCATTGCGCAACATTTCCCATCGCTCCAGATCCCGATCCTGACCGGCGTTTCCGCGGGCGCGATCAACACGGCGTTCCTGGCCAACCACCCGGCCGGCTTCGAAGCGCGCACGCAGCGGCTGTGCGAATTGTGGAGCAGTCTGCGCACGCAATCGGTCTTCGACGCCAGTTCAGCTTCACTGGGATCGATGGTCCTGCGCTGGGGCATGCGTCTGGTCTCCGGCGGCAGCAAGGTCGCGCCGCGACCCCATGGAATGGTTGACACCGCTCCGCTGCGCGAATGCCTGTCGAAGAACATGGGATCGGACGCCGACGGCGTACTCACCGGCATTGCGGAAAACCTGCGCGCTGGACGACTGCGCGCGGCAGCGATCACCACGACGAATTACGCCACGTCCAAGTCGGTGACCTGGGTGCAGGGCCGCGACGTGCCGATGTGGACTCGGCCGATGCGCATGAGCGTCGCGACCACGCTGCGCATCGATCACATCATGGGTTCGTCGGCGCTGCCGCTGTTCTTTCCGGCGATCAAGATCAACGAAGAATGGCACGGCGACGGCGGCATTCGGCTGACCGCGCCGCTTTCTCCGGCGCTGCACCTGGGAGCTTCGCGCATCCTGGCGATTTCGACGCGCTTTCAACGCGCGCACGAAGAACCGCTGAGCGCGGCCTCGCGCATCTATCCCGCGCCGGCGCAGGTGCTCGGCGTCTTGATGAGCGCAGTGTTCCTGGACAACTTCGATCACGACGCGATGAACCTCGACCGCCTGAATCGGCTGGTCGAAGCTCTGCCGGAGGACTCGCGCATGGGCTTGCGACCCGTCGATCTCCTGA
>JAYUOR010000154.1:0-1973 GCA_043760765.1 Planctomycetota bacterium
ACCCAGGGCAAACAAGGACTTCACCCGTGTTCGCTGGTTTGGCGAGCCTCACGAGTTCATCCTTGGCCATCAATCAAGAGCCGTCGGAGTACTTTGGAAGGCGTGGCGAACTACCGGGACAGGTTTGGACCAACGGACAATTGGGGAGCTCATCGAGGCAGGGTCCAATCGATTCCGGATGGACAATACGTTTCGGGCGAAAGGAAAGCTCCACGCCGCTATGGGGCAAATGATCATGAAGGACACGCGAGGGCACTACCGTCTGAATGCTCCGGCGCTGCCCCCTGTTAGCCCTGTGATCTGAGCCTTTTTTTTGCCCTGAGCCACACAATCACCAGGTAGCGCCGGTCCGCTAACCATCCACGAACACGACCCGCTCTAGGGTTGGCGCTCGTGAATGACCTCGTCTACTCGATCGGCACTCTCGCGGCCCGGTTCCGTCTCCCTGTCGACTGGTTCAAGCAGCAGGTTGAGGCCGGAACGATTCCTTGCCTGCGAGTCGGCAGGCGGCGGATCTTCAGCCTGCGCCACGTCGAGGCTGCCCTTGCGCACTTGGCCGGCGGAACGGATGTGCCACGGGTCGAAGCTCGGCCGCATGCGCACGAGAATGAAGAGCGAGAACTGCCCGCGCTGGACTCGGATTCATCGGCCAGGAGCGATCGGCCATGAAGTCCCTCATTAGTTCCACGTCGTTGCCGCCCGGAGTAGCAAGACTCGTCGCGCTCGATCGCGGAATCGAACTCAGGGACAACGGAGACAAATGCCAGTGCCGTTGCCCCTTCCACGACGACAAGAGCGCATCCGCCTTCATCTCGATCTCAAACAACTTCTTCTACTGCTCGGTCTGCACCACCGGAGGGGGTCTGTCCGCGAAGAAGTTCGCCGAAGCACTTGGGGTGGATTGGCGCACGATGCTGGCGACTGCGTTCGCAGAGACTGCTCAGATAAACCGTATCGCACCGCCGCCGATTCATCCGGCCGCACTCAACGGACCGCTGCTAGGCGCGAGACCGCCGCAACCAGGCGCACCACCTGCCCCACCAGCTCCACACAGCCCGCCGCCAGCCTCACCCTTCGAACCGGCTGATGCGGCACTGACATGGAAACTCGCGAGTGAGCGCGTACACGGCGAGCTGAGCCCCGAACAGTGCGAGGCAGATCGTCCTGTTTACGAGTTCCTTCGAGATCGCGCCCTCGGTGAAGCATGGGAATCGCGAACGTACGGCGTCCTCGGTGCAGACATGGCACTCCCGGCGCAAATCGCCTGGTGGCCTGCGTCTGGATACCGCCTGGTCGTCCCCACGTTCGACGCGGCTGCGAACTTGGTCAGCATTCAGGGACGCGCGATTGTCCCCAAGCCCAACGGGAAGAAGGTCCTGTTTCCGAAGGGCTCCAAGGTCGCCGGCACGTGCTTCGCCAATGACCATGCCCGCAGGCTGCTTCGGGCCAAATCGGGCGAATGGCACGACGCTAGCCCAGCGATCGTCGGGGAAGGTCTGACCGATTTCCTCGCACTTTGCATCGCTCTGGATACGCCAGTGTTCAGCGCTCCCGGCGCCGGAATGGCGCGCCACTGCATCGGTCATTGGGCGTCGGGCCGAGTAGTTTGGCTCGCGCTCGACGTCGACCTGGCGGGTCAAGCCAACCTCGACGTCGCTGCGAAGACCGCCTACGAATTCGGCGCCAAGTTGGTTCGGCGAATTGTTTGGCGGGAGCCACACAAAGACGCGTGCGATGCACTGAAGGCCTGGGGTGTCGAGCGGTTCTCCGATTTCGTGCGCGGGCAGCTCGATGGGGTAATCCCGTGAACCGCGACAACGAATTTCGTGAGGCCGGCGGCTCGTACGAAATTCCGCGCGAAGAAGTTCTACCCGCTACACGCGTCGCCGCATCCGTGCCCACTCAACCCGGCGCCGCACTTGATCGTTTGGATCTCGCTCAACCTTCCGCAGCCCAGGACATCAGGGTCGGCG
>JAYUOR010000155.1:0-1971 GCA_043760765.1 Planctomycetota bacterium
TTCCTTCACCAGTCGCGCGAGGAACGGCTCGGCCTGGGCCTTCAACTCAGCATCGGGAAAGAGCGCGCAACGCAGCAGCACGTACAGACGCACGTCGCGCGATTTGGAACCAAATTCCTTGGCCAGCAAGCGCGTGTGCTCAGCGGCGGTGATCTGATCGAGGATCCCGATGATCCGCCCGCGCACGGCTTCGTCCTTCTCCTTGCCGAGCGCGGCGAGCAGGAGCGGCGCGGCGCCGGCGCCCGCTTTGATCAAACCGTCGTGTCCAAGGGCGGCCATTTCATCGGTCGCAGCCTTGCGGACTCGTTCGACGTCCGTCTGCGCGGTGCTCAGCGCCTCGCCCTTGAGTACCGGCCAGGCTTCCAGTCGCGGCTTCTGTTCCTGCCGAGCGGGCTGCTCCTTCGGCGCGGCAGGCGGCGGCACCGCAGGCGTTTGCGCAGGCGCGATGGGGGACAACGGTGTACCAAGGGACAACAACAAGATCCAAGCGCGTGTCTTCATGGCTGGCGGATTCCCATCAGGTACTTCGTGCGTTCGGGGACGATCGCGTCCCAGGCAGGGTCGACGATGGTCAGACGGTGTTTTTCCAATTCGGAGCCCTGGGCGATCATCGCAGTCGATTTTTCAGCGTAGGGCGCTTCGATCGTATCGAGGACCAGTTGCGTGGCGGCAGGCTCGGGGCCTTGTTTGCGCGAAAGCAGGCGCACGCGAACAAACGAACCCGGCACTTCGATGACCTCGGACCAGACTCCGGCCTCGAGGTTCATGGCGGTTCCCCATGCGAGCAGTCCGATCTGCTTCCACGAGCCCGAGACTTCGTGGCCGATGGCCCCGCTGTTCGTCGGCGGTCCGAATTGGATTCCGCCCGCGATGCGCGCAAACTGTTCGTCGATCGAGCGTCGGGCCTTGTCGCGCGCCGCCGCTCCAACGCGAGTGCGGACCAGGGCGCGCGGCAAGGCGATCTCATTGAAGGCCAGGCGCTTCAACTGCACATCGTTCCATTGCGGCTCGACGAGCAGCACGGCGGCGACGCCCTCCGCGATTTCATCCGCGCTGACCGGCACGTCATCGATGGCGACCAGTGTTCCGGCGGGCCATGTGCGGGCGGACTTGCTTTCGTCGCAGGCGCCGATCCAGGCGTACGAACACAGGCCCAGACACAAGGCCAACAGCTCGCGCCTCGGCAGAGTCTGGCTCGGGCCCGACGACCGATTTTCACTTGCGCTGCCGCGCCGATTGCCGCTCCGCTCCGCCACCGCTACTCTCTTACCGCCGATCGGCGGATTCGGCGCATGAAGATCCTGCTCCTGACCCACAAGGTACCCTGGCCACTGCACGACGGGTACAGCCTTCACAACTACCATTATTCGCACCAGTTGGGCGGGCGGCACGAGCTGCACCTCATCGCGCTGGGCGAAGGCGCCTGCCCCGCGGAATTGAACGGTATCTACGCCTCGGTCCGGATCCTGCCGCGCCGGCCGGAACCGCGACGGGGCTCGTTCTTTTCGCGCGCACTGCACGCGCTTTCCGCCGACGAGTTGCACGATTTCGATCCCGCCGTGATGGCCGTGATCCAGGAAGTGCTCGAGCGCGAGCGCTGCGACCTGGTCTGGGTCGGCGGGGCCAAGATGCTCGTGTATTCACGCCGCCTGACCTCGGTTCCCGCAATGGGCGACATCGCCGACGACGGGGTCAAGGATCATTGGACGCAGATGTGGACGAGCCGCGCGCCGCTGACTTTTCTGCGGCGCTGGCGCGACTATGTGTCCACCCTGCGCTACCAACTCGCTTATCTGCCGCATTGCCGCGTGGTGAACGTCGTCGCCGAGGAGGATCGGGCCTCGCTGCTCGCACGGCTGCCCGGACTCGACGTCAGCGTGATCCACAACGGTGTCGATGCCGAGTACTTTCAGTCGCGCGAAGCCGAGGCTGAAGTGCCCACGCTGGTCTTCGAAGGCAGCATGGATTTCA
>JAYUOR010000156.1:0-4886 GCA_043760765.1 Planctomycetota bacterium
CCCCCAGTCACCGCGCGAGGTAGGCTTCAGGGTCCAGGCTGAGAATTTCTAGATCAGGGTCTTGCTTCCCCCATTTTCCCTATTCGTGATAACATTACAGTCACCACGCTGCTTAGCGGACCCTTTACTTCCCTTCCCCGAGATGCGCCTGCCTGCTTCGGGCGCAGCCGACCTCTCGCCGACCTTCGGACTTGCCTCCCCATGGCGCTCACTTCCTGGCTGACACGGACGATTCTCCGCAAGCGCAGGCTCGAGCCTGCTTCGCTGCCGGGAGTCCTGACGCAGAGCGAACTGCGTTTGATCGTCGAGCGCGAACGCGCTCGCGCTGATCGGACTCAGTCCTCGCTGTCGCTAGTCTTGATCGAGCTGCACGACGCGCAGTTGCGCACCAGCCTGCCAATGCACTTTCCTGTCTCGATCGCCAGGCGCCTGCGTTGTACCGACGCGGTCGGCTGGTTCGACAGCGAGACCCTAGGCCTCCTTCTGCCGGACACGCACGAAGCCGGCGCAGCGTCGCTGTCGAACGAATTGCGCCAGACTCTTGGCACTGCGACGAGCGGCGCGAACTGGCGCATCCTCTCTTATCCGGAGGATGCTCCCGCCAGCACGGGGCGGCGCGAGGCGACTGGTGCAGGCGCACGACGCGTCGCAGAGCATTCTGGGAACGGAGAGTCTCGCGAAGCAGTGGCGGTGGGGCAGATGAACGATGCTCCATCAATGAGTTCCGGAAGCGACGGGAACGCAATCACCTCTCCGCGTCCGACTTCGACCAGAGGGCCGCTGCGGGTGACGTTTCCGACGCGCGTGGAACCCTTGCGTTCTGTGTTCGTGACTCGCACTTCGCGGGCGAAGCGCACGCTGGACATCCTCGGGGCCGTGATCGGCCTGATCGCCCTTTCGCCGGTCATGGCTTCGGCTGCCGTGGCCGTCAAGGTCTCGTCGCCGGGCCCGATCTTCTTCAGTCAGCAACGCGCCGGCGAGATGGGGCGGCCCTTCGCTTTCTACAAGTTCCGGACGATGTCGGTCGATGCGGAGCAGCGCAAACAGGAGCTCCTGGCGCTGAACGAGCAGTCGGGGCCGGTGTTCAAGATTGCGCACGATCCCAGGATCACTCCCGTCGGCAGGATTCTGCGCAAGGCCAGCATCGACGAACTTCCTCAACTGTGGAATGTGCTCATCGGTGACATGTCGATCGTCGGCCCGCGGCCGCCCATTTCGGCCGAAGTGGCCGAATACGAGCCCTGGCAGCGTCGCCGCCTGGAGATCCGGGGCGGATTGACCTGCATCTGGCAGGTCAGTGGCCGAAGCGCGATCAAGTTCGACGACTGGGTTCGATTGGACTTGCGCTACGCCAAGAACAACTCATTCAGGCAGGACTTGGTGATCCTCTTGAAGACGATTCCTGCCGTCCTGACCGGCCGCGGCGCACACTGAGGCAGAAATGGGAATCGCGAGCAACTCGAAGCAATTCAGGGCTGGTACTTACATCCACGGCTTCCCCGCATCCACAGCAATGGCTAAGCTTCCCTACATGAACGCAATGACACTCCTGCGCAGGACGGCTTCGAGTTCGATCGCCCTGGTTTCATTCGTTGCGATCAGCTCGGCGACCTCTCTGAGCCAGAGTCTCAGCAGAATGCCGCCCCCGTCGCCGCCGGTCAACGCTCCGGAAATCGCGCCGGAACTGCTTGCGGGTGCTTTGGTGCTGGTGGTCGGCGGGCTGTTCATCCTGACCGACCGGATGCGCCGTCAAGTTCGCGCGTAGCAGTGCGTGCGGCGAAGCCGCTCCGAATCGGCGGCCGCCCCATGACTGCTTCCGCTATGGGCCATTCGCGGAGCAACGGGTGCGGCGGAAAGAGTGGGGGCGAACCATCTGGAAACGCGGTGGTCTTCCGAACTCGCGCCGCAGGGCGTCGGAATCTTGAGCAGGACTTGCCGCGACTATCTCTCGCGACGGGATCCAGCGCGGGGATGAAATTGGAGGTTCGCAGCGAGACGAAGTTCCGCATGCATCCATGACCGCGTTGCTTGGAAAGGAACAGAGCAACTCGCCCGAGACGCGCCGCTGGCCGACGGCGATGATCGCAGCGGCAGTGCTACTGGCCGCAGAATTCCTGGCGCTGATGCTGCGCTTCACGACGGCGTCGTTCGAGGGAGCACCGCAGCAATGGGCGCATGTCCTCTCCCGCAGCACGATCCTTCCTCAGTTGGCGCTGACCAGCGCGACCGCAGTGGCACTGTTCAGCAGCCATGCGCTCGAGCGCGAGCTGCGCGGGATGCGCGCGAATCTCGCCGCGCGCACGGGCCGCGTGAAGATCTTCGTCCCGCAACTCTTGTGCTTCGCGTTGCTGTACCTTGCCACTCAGCAGATCTTCGAGGGGCGCGTCGAGGACAAGACGGCGCCTTGGGGTTGGATCGGATTGTGGGTGGTAGCCGCGATGGGCACCATCATCGGCGGCGCTGGGCTTTTCCTGTCGATGCGCGACCTTTTTGCGCTCGCCCGGCGTTCGAAGGGCGCGCTTCTCATCGCTCCCACGCTCGGCATCGCGGCGTGGGGAATCGGCGTCTTGAGCGCGGATGCACTGCGACTTCCGTTGCGCACGCCGACCCTGTGGTTATCGCGCAGCCTGCTCGGGCTGTTCACCGACGACATGGTCATCGATGTGCCCGAATTCGTGTTTGGGACGCCGAGTTTCTCCGTTCGGATTGCACCTCAGTGTTCGGGCCTCGAGGGAGTCGGCTTGCTCCTCGCGTTCACGGCGAGTTACCTGTGGATCGCACGCGACTCGCTGCGCTTTCCGCGCGCGCTGCTGATTCCAATGATGGGCATGCTTGCCGCATGGGTCTTCAATTCAGTCCGTCTAGCCGCCCTTGTAGCGGTCGGCACTTGGGTTTCACCGAATCTCGCGGTCGAGGGGTTCCACACTCTCGCAGGCCTGATCGCGTTCTGCGGAATTTCGCTCGGGCTGGTCTACTGGACCCGGCGTTCAGCCTTCTTCACAAGAGCGCGCGAAGCCGAGCCCGTGGAGAAGGTCCCAAACCAAACGCTTGCGCTCCTCGCTCCTTTTCTTGCATTCGTAGCCGGCGGCCTGCTCCTGGAGCTCTTCGACGCCCGCCGCGCAGAGCTCTATCCACTCCAGCCCCTTGCCGCTGTTGTGGTCATTATCTTGCTGCGAAAGTCCTACACGCGCCCGGTCTCATACGGCTCGTGGCTGGGAGTGGCGACCGGAATCGCCGCATTTCTGGTCTGGTCGATTCTTTCGAGAATCGACGGCGGCGGAATCTCGGACGCTGCCCCACACCCCAACTCAGGCGTGGAGGATGCGTGGCCCCATCCAGCCTGGCTCGCCGCGCGAATCCTCGGGTTCGGGCTGGTAACTCCGCTCGTCGAAGAGCTGGCCTTCCGCTCTTACTTGTTGCGACGCCTTACCGCGCGGGACTGGGAGCACGTCCCACTCGAGGCGTTTTCATGGACGGCCCTGTTCGCCTCATCGCTTCTGTTCGGAGCTCTGCACGGCGCATGGCTGCCAGCCACGAGCGTAGGACTTATGTACGGCCTAGTCTTGCGATACCGAGGAAGGCTCTCCGACGCTCTCCTCGCACACGCAACCACAAATCTGCTCGTGATGCTGCAGGCTTGGTGGCAGCACGACTGGGGCATTCTTGGGTGAACTTCCCCCCCGCCTGCGAGGACTCGGCCATGCGTACTACCTGCCGGCTATCGGCGTTTCCCGTGGGGGGAAGCGCGGATCTCTTGATCATGTTCGGCACTGAGCATTCAAGCAGAGCCCGGTGAACTGTCGGGGGCGGGGCCATCCCAGCTAGCCTCGGAGAGCTCATCCCAGCGCGCGGTCGCGCGGCGCTTCCCGCGCAGCAGGCCATCCCGCTGGTACCGGCGCAGGTGCTCTCGGAATGCAGAGTCCTCGTAGCGTGGGACGCCCCTCAGGCACGCCCCGAGCCAGCCGAACATGATCGCCATCCCGCCAACGACATACGGGCGACGTGCCAACCGGAAAACTGTGCTGGCAGTCATGTAGACGAATCCTGTGCCCATGAACCATTGCCCGCTCCCGTGCCGCAGGCGCCCAGTGAGGATGTTCTTGTGGCTGGAGCCCATAGGCCGCAAGTGCACAAATCGCGTTTCGGGATCGTCGCGGCTGTCCGCCTTCCACCCGAACATACGGCAGCGATGGCAATCGATACCGTCCCACATGACCGCGCGCACGAAGCCACCGATCCTATCGAAACAGACTATGCGATAGAACTTCGTCATTCCGACTGACATCTCGTCACCGCAGCCTTCGCTAAAGAGCTTTCCCCCAGGGCCAGGAAAGTACGGCTTGCCACTGCACGTTCCGAGACGCGGGTCGACGCGCATGCGCGCAACTAGTCGCTCGAAGTACTCGCGCGGGAGATCGAGATCGAGGTCAAGTTTGCACAAGAACTCGAACTCGCTCCGATCTACGGAGTCCAATCCCACGTAGAAGGCCTCTATTACGCCGGGGCCCACACTTCGCCCTCCGCGATCGGTTCGCCGCACAACTCGGATCCAGGTGTGCTTTGCAGCGTATTCGGCCAAAATCCTCGGCGTATCGTCACGTGAACCGTCATCGACGATCACCCACAGTTTGGGGTGCAGGGTCTGCGCGACCACGCTGTCGAGCGTACGACGCGCGAATTCCGCCTCGTCCCGGCACGGCGTCACGAGCAGATATCCGGTCCCTCGACCGCTCACTGTCGCGCTCCTCTCTCAATGCACCAGCGCAGGTTCACACAGATCGACCACATGCGCAAGCTGTAGATCCCACGCGCTACGGCTTGGAACGCAGACCACATTGGAAGCGCGGCCTTGCTCTCGATCCCGACCGAATCGCAGCTCGGGCAGT
>JAYUOR010000157.1:0-4886 GCA_043760765.1 Planctomycetota bacterium
TGCCTTGGACACGGCGAACTCCTATAACCCGGACGGCGCCGTCACGTTGGTTCAGACATGGAACCGAAATGGGATGCTGACTTCGCGAACTGACGACAACGGGCGCGTGACATCGTATCTGTACGACAGACTAGATCGAACATACCGGGAAACCTATGCCGATTCCACTTACACTGCCTTCGCCTACGCCGTCGATGACACGCTTATCTTAGTATCAGACCCAAACGGAAGTCAGTCGAGCATCGTCTACGACGATTCTGACCGAGTAACGGACGTAAACGTAACGCGGGGGGGAGGTGTTGTGGGATCAACCGCCCTTCGATTCCAGTACGATGGTTTGGGCCGCAAAACCAAGAGCACGGACAGTGTTGACGCGGTGTTGGGCGACGCAAACGACTGGGTTGTCGAAAGGACATTCGACGGACTTTCCCGCGTCTTGAGTGAAAATCAGAATGGACGAGTGATAACCAACAACTGGCGTGAAGAGTCTGAGCGGACATCCTTGGTATATCCCGGAGCCTCTGCGCTGACAGTCACCTACGGCTATGACAATTTGGATCGTACTTCAGCCATCACTGCGAGCGATTCCGTGACTCCAGTTGCCACCTATGCGTACGCGGGGCGCGACCGCGTGCTCAGTCGCGCCAATGGTAACGGAACCTCGATGAAGCGCTATACAGGAAATTGGGACGATAACGCGTATTACGACGCCGCGATGAGGCCCAAGAAGGTCGACCACATCGGGCGCCAAGGGCAGGTTCAGACCGGCCTTGAGAATGGCTACGACCGCGAAGGCAATCGCCTGTATGAGCGGCGCCTTCACGACGGCGGAAAAGGGGACAACGTGGGCTACGACAGCCTGCATCGAGTCACGGTCTTTGAGGGCGACGTGCCTGCGGGTGACGTCGGAACGATCGGATTAGGGCACCAGCAAAAACTGGTGGGGTGGAAGCTTGATGGCGCGCAGAACTGGAGGCAGTTGGTAACCGACGGAGTGCCGCAAACGACGGCAGTCAACCAGACCAACGGCTACACCGGGTTCGGCACGTCGATCCCGACCAATGATTCAAACGGAAACGTAAGCATAAAGGACACCGCAGTACTGCCGAGCGGCTCCCAGATCCGATTCGAATACGACTTCATGAACAGGGTGCGTTCCATCGGGAAAGTAGACGGATCGCAACTCGCCACACTGGACTACGATGCAGAAGGTCGATGCGTGAGGCGGTATAACACCGGCATCGCAGCACTCCCACCACACCAAGAGTTTTCCTTCGACGGCTGGGAGGAAATCGTGGAGTGGAACGACGGCGTTGGCGCTGGAGTCGCATTGCGAAAGTATGTGATGGGGGCCGAGATCGACGAACCCGTAAGGCTAAGCAATCTCGGATTCTATCCCGGCGCCGGAGTTTATTATTGCCAACAATCATCGCTTGGGAATGTCATTGCGCTCATGAATGCAGCCGGTGCTGTAGTGGAACGCTACGCTTTCAGCGCGTACGGGGCACCTAGATTTCTCACGCCTTCAGGGGTCGACAAGGTTGTTCAAGGATCGGACTTCGGTAATGCGATTCTCTTCAATGCTCGCAAATACGATGCGGGCATTACTCCACTGTACGATTACAGAATGCGATTCTACGACCCTGTCCGCGGCCGATTCATTCACCGCGACCCAGCAGGAATCTGGTTTGATTCCTTAGGTTTCGGAAATGCACTTTGCTACGCTGCCGGAAACCCCTTGAACTCCATCGACCCGTACGGACTCCAATCACAGGACCAGCTGATGAAGGGTGCTGCGGCTGCGGGTGCTGTCGCTGCCACTCCTGGAGCTGGGGCGATGATTGCGAGCGGAGCTGGAATGGCGATTGAAGGGATTGCGACAGTTGCCGGATTGCTGACACCTGTCGGGTGGGTGGTCGCGGCCGGGGGGCTAGCCGTCGCAGCGTATACAGGTTATACCGTCTTGTCCTCAGACAACGTTGGCCAGGGTCGGAAGGGGCACAAAGATCAAGGGAATGGCAGGAAGAATTGGGATAAGCATACAGGCCCTCGGGCCGGTGATCCTGAGAAGGGTGATGCATACAGACCATATGGCAGGACGAGGGGAGGCAAAAACGGAAGCGGGCTGGTCGGTTAGCTCCTCCATCCCCGACATATTGTGCCATCACCAGTCGTAGCCCCCGGTGACGTCGTCCTCGGTCACCGGGCCGGTCACGACGGCCTGCTCCATGAGCCGCCGGAAGAGCAACCCGCAGCTGCGCGAAGTGCGCCGGTTGAAGCGGAAGGTGAACTCCTCGAGGTAGGACTGGAGGTGATCGGGGGTCACGGAGCCCTGATGGGTGCCCAGCACCCACCGCTTGAGCAGGCTGGCGACACGATGGACGCCCGGCATCAAGACGTGAGCGTGTTTGTCGGATGCGCTCAGGATCGTCTTCTGGTGTGGGTAGCCGCGATGGGCCAAGCCGTTGTAGGCCGGCCAGCCATCGGTGAGCACCGAGCTTCCGGGAAGCACGACGTCAGAGACGAACGGCAGCAGGTGTGTGGCCGAGGCATCGGGGACATGACGCATCCGCACGCGCCCCAGACCTCTCGGCCGCTTGATCTCGATGGCAATGACTACGAGGTTCTTGATCGCGCCACGCCCACGTTTTCCGCCCGGTTTCGGACCTCCGAGGAAAGTCTCGTCAACTTCCACCTCGCCCGAGAGTCGATCGCGCTCCACGCGAACCATTGCGACGCGGAAGCGTTGCAACATGACCCAAGCGACGCGGTAGCGGACACCGAGCGTGCGCTCCAAGGTCTTGGCCGACAGGCCGTTCTTCGCCGTCGTGAGGTGCCAGCCCGCTTCGAACCACGTCGTGAGCGGCGTGCGTGTCTTGTCGAAGATCGTGCCTGCGGTCACGGACGCCTGATGGCGACACGAGGGGCACACCAACCGGCCTCGGCTCTGGCGCCACGCATGCGGCGCGAGCTGCTTGCACGACGGGCAGACAAATCCGTCCCGCCAGCGCAACCCCTCCAGGTACTGCAAGCACGTCCCCTCGTCGGGGAAAGCACGCACGAACTCCCGATACGTGCCGGGGAAGTCGCGTCCAAGGAGGGGCGCCGTCGTGTCCACCGCAACATCTTGGGTCTGGAGGAGCTAACCGACCAGCCCGCAAACGGAAAACCGAGCGGTGCCCGACCAAGGAAGGGCGGCATTTCCATGGCGCCTACAGAAGAGCCGGCACCCGCAGGGCCCGATCTTAGCGCACCGATCCCGCTGAGAAAAGGCATGGGCATGTGCGGTGATGATGACTCTCCGAATGCAGGCTATTTGCCACTCATGAGGCAGCCTGGTAGCGAGCCTGCTCCGAAAAAGAAGGCGAGCTCAATGCATGGTTAATCCCTGTGGACGGTGTGCCCGCTCGCTCAGGTCCAAACTGCCATGGTCAGCTGGTCGCAACTGGCCATGACGAATCGATCTGGCGTGTGGATTCAGTCCGTCGCCTCGGATGGGCCTGGTGATGGCACCGCCTCTCGCGGCCAGTCGCGACACTTCGTCCGAAATGGTGGCCACGGCGCTAGTATGATGAATTCTTTTGCCCGAAGTGCCTAACCGCCCCACAAGTCGGTGTGACGCGGAACCGAATGAACATATCGCTTATGCCAGATTCAACTCCTGAAATTGAAAGAGCGAACATCCTTTTCACCGCCCTTGAGCAAGCCTCGAGTCCGGCTGAGGAATGCGCTCTACTCGCACAACTCGCTGTGCTGAGTGACAGCAACAGCGAGCTAGAACTCGCGGTGCTGGAGGCTGAGGCAATTCTCACCGCAATTGATCATTTGGATATCGGCAGCCAGAGCATGCTTGTAGATAGGATCGGGACCATTCGCCGTCGATTCAATACGCCGGAACTAGCATTGTTACACGCAAGCGCAATGATCTCGTCAGTATGGAGCGCACAGGATTCCAATCGCTTCGAGGCCGCTGCTAACGGCATAGCCTTGATCCGTATCTCACACAATACTCCCGAAATTGCGTCGGAGGAAGCTCGGGCGCTGTTCAATGCCGCAGTTGTGGAGCAAGACATCCGACGCTGCGAGAATTGGGCAGAACGAATCTGTCGACTCCGAACAGAGCATGATGACGCTGACACTGCGAATCAAGAAGCCGGTGCACTGCGGTGTTGCGGCCGACTCTCGCAGAGCGCAAGTTATCGCGAAACCGTCGCTAATCGGGTCATGTTTCTTTCCGATAGATATGAGAGCGCTGAATTGGCGGTGAGGGAGGCTAAAGCATGGTGCGACCTTTCTGAGCTGGTTCCTGACACTCGCCAGTTGATTAGATTGGCTGATCAAGTCCTGAGGATCCGAGTGCGGCATGAACTTTCCTCAATCGCAAAACACGAAGCAAGAATTCTGGCAAATGTGACCACCGTCGAGCAGAATTCAGACATCCTTGACCAATGCATTGAGCGGATTGAAGATATTCGGCGACGGCACGATACAGCGGAGATCGCCATCGAAGAGGCGACTGCCCTGCGTGAAGCCGCGCTACATGCGGTGGATAATTTCCGAGCCATCGGACTTGTTAATCGCGTCACCGCGCTCCGTGAAAGTCACAGCATCGTCGAAATTGCCCATCTCGAGGCCAGCGCATTATTGTGCTGCATTGCTATGGAAACGCAATACGAGGGGCGAGTAGTGTTGATGGAGCGCGTCGCGGCGCTGAGAGCTCTTTGGGATACCAAGGTCCTTCGTGAATTGGAGGCCACCGCGAAAAACCGCTTGAGAGAGCCGTAACAGCACCCACAGTCCAAATCCTCTCCAACACGAGAGCTAGGATTGTGCATTCTAGGCTCGTTGGTTGCCAGGCTTGAGATCCGATTCTCGCGTAATGAGCT
>JAYUOR010000158.1:0-1966 GCA_043760765.1 Planctomycetota bacterium
CGCAGGCGCGCGGCCGACATCAAAAGGTAGGGTGGGAAAGTACCTGACTCCGTACCGGCAACGATCGCTAGCGGACGTCGAGGACCTGCACCTCGAAGACGACATCCGCATTCGCGGGGACGCCGACGGCGGGATTGCCCTTTTCGCCCCAGGCCAGATTCGCCGGGATTTTCAGGCGCACTTCGCTGCCGGGCATCAGACCTTCCAGGCCGCGGCGCAGGCCTTCGATCACAGGTAACTTCGCGCCGACACCGAGTTCGACTTCGAGCGGGCGATTCGACGCGAACGTGGAATCGAACGGCTTTTCCGCGTCGGCGACGCTGGCCTTGTAGTGGATCGTGACGTGCTTGCCGGCCGTGGCCGCCTTCCCCGCACCCACCTTCGTCACCTCGATCCCAAGCTCGGTGAACTTCGGCTTCGCCTCCTTGGCGGGAGCCTCGGCGGTCTTCTCGCCTGACTTCTTCTTGCCGGCCTTCTTGCCTTCCGCGCCGGCCTCTTCCGCGCCTGCCGCATCCTTCTCATCCGGCTTGGCGGCGGCCTTGTCTCCAGCTTCGCTCGCGGCCGCTTCGCCAGCCACGGGCGCAGCTGCATCTGCGACGAGATCCGGCAGTCTCACCGGAGTGCTCGTCAGAGCCGCGGTCTGCGCGGGCGCATCGGGTTTCTCAGGCGTGGGTGAAGCCGTCACTTGCGCGCCGGCTTCCGTCTCGGCCGCAGGTTGCGCTTGCTCAGTCTTCGCGCCTTCAGCCTCCGCCGGCTTCGGCTCGTCCTTGCTGCAAGCGGCGAGCGCACCCACGAGGGACAGACACAGGAGCGAGGTATTGAACGAGCGATGCATGGGCTTCCTCACGGTTTGGCGAGCACGGACGCGATCACGACCACGTTGACGATGTCGTCGGCGGTGCAGCCGCGCGACAGATCCATGAACGGTTGGTTGAGACCTTGGACGAGCGGCCCGAGCGCGACCGCTCCGGCCAGACGTTGAGCTATCTTGTAGCCGATGTTGCCCGAGTCGAGGTCGGGGAAGATCAGGACATTGGCTTTGCCCGCGAGCGGCGAGCCCGGCGCCTTCTTCTCGGCCACCGCCGGCACGATCGCCGCGTCGAGTTGCAACTCGCCGTCGCTGGTCAGGCCCGGGGCCTTACGTTTCAGCAACGCCGCTGCCGCCTGAACCTTCGCCACGCGCGGATGTTCGGCGGAACCCTTGGTGGAAAAGGACAAGAGCGCGACCTTCGGGCTCTCGCCGGTCAGCCGGCGATGACTTTCCGCCGAGGCGATCGCGATGTCGACGAGTTGCTCGCTGGTCGGATCGGGCACGACGCCGCAATCGCCGAAGGTCAGTGAGCGATCCTTGAAGATCATCAAGAAACACGACGAGAGCGTCTTGCAGCCTGCTGCAAGTCCGACGATCCAAAGCCCCGCGCGCAACACGTCGGCTGTCGCCGATTCGCTGCCGCCGACGCCGCCGTGCACTTCGCCGTTCTTCACCAGCATCGCGGCGAAATTGAGCGGCTCGAGGATCTTCTTCTGGGCTTCGTCGGCGCTCATGCCCTTGGCCTGGCGCAACTGGAACAGTTGCTCGCCGAACTTCTTGGTGCGCGGATCGCGCGAGATGCGGATCACTTCGACTCCCGCGGGAGCGGCGCCCATGTCGCCGCGATCGAGCAGCACCGGTATGCACAGGCCCGCTTGCGCCAGCGACGTCGCCGCCTGCCGCACGCGCGGATCGTGGGCCTCGGGCAAGACGATGCGCAACTTCGCGCGGCGCGCTTTTTCCTGGAGTTCGAGCAGGAGACTCATCGCGCGCTCCCATTCTTCGGTGTCGCGTCGAGCACGTTTTGCGGCACGTCGAGTTCCATGCGCATCAGCGCGAGCCCGTGGGTCTTTCCCTGGGCATCCGTGCGAAGCGAGGCGGAGCCGCCGCCGCCGAGGCTGTCGGCGAAAATGAAATTCAAGACGCGCAGGCCGT
>JAYUOR010000159.1:0-4877 GCA_043760765.1 Planctomycetota bacterium
AGCTGGCCGCGAGCGCATGGGCCTCGTCACCGCCTTGCTGCAAACCTTCGTCGAGCAGCTTCTTCGCCGTGTCGAGTTCCTTCGCGCGCGCATGGAGCACGGCGAGGCCGATCGTCGCGCCCCAGTCCTTGGGATAGAGCCGGCGCACGAGCAGCAGCGACTTGTACGCATCTTGACCGCGTTCCGCGGCAAGGTAGGCCATGCCCAAACGCACGTTCACCTGCTCGTGATTGGGCTGCAGCTTGGCCGCTTCCTCGAGCAGCTTGATGCCCTCGTCGGTCTTGCCCTTGTCGAGGTAGATGATCGCCGCGTTGAAGCGTGACTCCAGATTGCCCGGCGCATCTTTCATCGCTGCTTCGAAGTGCGCGAGCGCCTTGTCGGTTTCACCCTTGGCGAGCAACAGCGCGCCCAGATTGTTGCGCGCCGCCGGCACTTCGGAGTCCTTCGGTGCGAGCTCGATCGCCTTCTCGTAGGTCGCGACCGACTCGTCGACGCGACCCATGTTCGAGTACGTGACGCCCATGTTGTAGCGCGCCTTGAACGAGTCGGGCTCGAGCTCGAGCACGCTCTTGAAGGCCTGCAAAGCCAGTTCGTACTTGCCGGCGCGCTGCAATACGTCGCCGACACCCATGAACAGGAACGGCTGCGAGTCGTCGATGGCGAGCGCTTCGCCGAACAGCCGGATCGCTTCCTCGAGATTGCCCTGGTCGCGGCTGATCTCGGCCAGTTGCGACAGGGCGCCGATCGAATTGGGATCGACGGCGAGCGCGCGCTGCACGAAGTGCTTCGCGAGTTCGGTCTTGCCGTTGCCCTGGTGAATCGAACCGATGTTGAGCAAGGCCTCGGAGTTGTTCGGATCGAGCTCGAGCGCGCCCTCGAACTCCTTCAGCGCCTTCGCCGGCTCGCCGTCGCGCAGGAAGATGCGCCCGAGATTGTTGTGCATCTCCGGCGACGACTCCTGCTTCGCAGCGCCCGGCTTGTCGGTCGGCTTGTCGGTCGACTTGGCGCTCGCCTTGTCGTCCGGCTTGCTCTTGCCGTCCATGTAGCCCAGCGCGCGCAACCCGTTCTCGACGTCGCTCTGTTCGCCGGCGCTGCCTGGTTCGGCCTTCGCCACGGCATTGTCCAACGTGCCGTCCTCGTGTGTTGCGATGTAGCGGATCGGATTCTGCTTGCTGAACTCCGGCTCGAATACTTCCTCGAGCACCTTGCCGTCCATGTCCTTGCCGACGGCGAGTCCGAGGTAATCCAGGACTGTCGGCGTGATGTCGAGCACCGACGCATCGGCGATCTTCACGCCGCGGCGGATGTGCGGGCCGGCGGCAATGAAAATGCCCTGCGGCTCGTGATCCATGTGCGCTTTCTTCGTGTCGACCATCTGCTCGCTGCGGATGCGCCGCTCGCCGCTCTTGAAACCGTGGTCGGAGAGCACGAAAACCGCGGTCGTATTGAAATCCACTTTCGCCAGCACGCGGCCGAGCAGCTCGTCCTGGTAGCGATACCACTCGCTGACCACGTCCTTGTAGCGCGCGAATCCCTCGGCATCGATCCACTCGAGCTTCGGCGGCGCGTACTTCATGAACAGGTGCGAAAAACTGTCGACCTGCTCGTAGTACATCATGAACAAGTCGTCGTGGCGCTCGCTCAGGAGTTTCTCGGCGATCGCGGTGTAGCCCTGTGCCGTGACGGCGTACTGCTGAAAAAGGTGGATCGGATTGTTGGGATCGCGCTTGGGATAGCGCGCCGGATCGAATTTTTCGTCGCGGTAGTCCTGCGCGCCGATGTGGATGAAGCGCTGGACGAATTCGGTCGAGATCTGCTGCTCCGTCGGGACAAGCGTGTCGACCTGTGCGAACAGCGAAGCAGGGTGAGTCTTCTTGGCATTGTCGCCGTCGCGCGCCGTCGCTCCGAATCCGTGAAAGCCGAGCGCGTCGGAAACGATCGCGCCGCCATAAACGTTTTCCGCAGGAAACGTCGCCCACCATCCGAGCGACGTCGCTTTGAGGTCGGCCCGCGCGAGAATGTTCCAGATCGCCAATGACGTTCGGTTGGTGCTACGCACGGGAACGCGGGTGCCGTCTGGTTGATCGACCATGAACCACGAGATGCCGTGCTTCGCCGGCGTCTTGCCGGTCGCGACGCTGGTCCAGATCACGGGCGAGAGCGCGATGTCGTTCAACGTCTCGATCGGTCCCCACACACCTCGATCGCGCAGGCGCATGAGATTCGGCATGCAGCCGTCCTTGGCCAGCGCCTCGATCACTCTCCAATCGGCGCTGTCGATGCCGATCACGACGGCGCGTGTATCGAGCGAGCGCGAGCCCTGCTTGGATCCGCAGGCGACAAGGCTGAGCAGGAGGCCGATCGCAAACGCGAACTGCCCGGACAGGCGAGGGTGAAACATGGCGGAACTGGGGGTTCGTGGTGACATCATCGAATCAGGCGTCCAGCCTACTTCCGGCGGGCACTTCTGCTTATCTCGAATATCGCGCGACGCGGCTAGACTGTCTTCTATGGCCAAATCCAGCCTCACGCCGAAGAAGAAGTCCCAGGGTTATCTGCACGGTTTCACCAAGGAGGAGCAGGAGCGCCTCTATCGTCAGGCGCGGGTGACCGAGCACCTCGTACACGACCGCCTGCCTTTTCGGCGCGCGAAAAACCTGCTCGAGGTCGGCTGCGGGGTCGGCGCGCAGACGGAAATCCTGCTGCGCCACTTTCCCGATCTGCACGTCACCGGCGTCGATCGCTCGGCATCGAATCTGGCCCAGGCCAAGCAACATCTCGCGGGTCTGCCCTGGAGCGCGGGGCGCGTCGAGTTCGTCAACGCCGACGCGACACGGCTGGATTTCGCGGCCGACAGTTTCGATTCAGCTTTTCTGTGCTGGATCCTCGAGCACGTCGAAGACCCTTCGCGCGTACTCTCCGAAACTCGGCGCGTGCTGCGCTCCGGCGCGCCGATCGTGGTCAGCGAGGTACAGAACGCGAGCTTTTTCCTCGAACCCTACAGTCCGCAGACGCTCTCGTACTGGATGGCGTTCAACGATTATCAGCTCGAAATCGGCGGCGATCCCTTCGTCGGCGCCAAGCTCGGCAATCTGCTGCAGGCGCTCGGCTATCGCGACGTCGTGACCGAAGTGAAGACGATTCACCTCGACAATCGCCAACCAGGCGAGCGCGCGGAGTTCATCGCCTACTGGAGCGATCTTTTGGTCTCGGGCGCCGAGGGTCTGCTCAAGGCCGGCAAGGTCAAAGCCGGCGTCGTCGACGGCATGAAGCAGGAACTCCAGCTCGTGGCCCACAACCCCAACTCGGTCTTCTTCTACTCCTTCATCCAGGCGCGGGCGTTGGCGTACTGAGGCTCGCGGGCCGCGGAGGGAGGAAGGGGGGAGGCGCGTCTCGTTGATGAGGGGGGGGACCCTCGGGGGGGAGTCAAGCTGGGAGTCGAGTGCGACGCGCCTCCCTCGCTGAAGGTTGTCGACGGTCCACGCCAGAAGTTGAGTCGCGCGGCAGAAAAATCCCTTGACTAGGATTAGGTATCTGTTAGGGTCTGCTCCAGAGTTCGCCCGACGCCGGCCCTGGCTGAGATTCCTCCCCGTCCGACCACCACTTTCGGGGCCCCGGATCCCTCGGGGGGCCCGGCTCGGGCGAATTCTTCCAGCCCCCACTGCCATGGCCACGGCCCCCCAAGGTCTCCAGGATCCCCGGAATCATCGGCCACGCCAGCGACGCATCGTCCATCTGGACGTCGATGCCTTCCTGGCCTCGGTGGAACAGGCCATGCATCCAGAGCTCAAGGGTCGCCCGCTGGTGATCGGTGGCATGCCCGGCGAGCGCAACCTGGTGATGTCCAGTTCCTACGAGGCGCGCGCGTTCGGCGTGCGGCCGGGCATGCTGCTCGCCGAAGCGGCGCGCCTTTGCCCGCGCGCCATTTTCCGCCGCGGCGACAGTCAGGCCGCCAACCGTTTGCGCGAGCGCACGGCGCATTTGCTCGCGCGCTATTCGCCGCAGGTCGAAGTCGCGTCGATCGACGACTTCTTCGTCGACCTGAGCGCCTGCGCGCGCCTGTACCCGCGCGCTTTCGACGCGGCGGAAGACATGCGCCGCGCGATCCAGAGCGAAGTCGATCTTCCGGTGACGATCGGCATCGGCAGCAGCCGCATGCTGGCGCGCATGGCGGGCAAGCTCGCCAAACCCGGCGGCATCGCCGAGATCTTTCCGGGCGGTGAACAGGCGTTCCTCGCGCCGCTGCCGGTCGATAGCCTGCCCGGGGTCGGCCATTCGATCGGCGCCGCGCTCGAACGCTTCGCGATCCGCAGCGTCGCCGATCTGCGCCTGGTCTCGCGCGAAATCCTGTTCGCCAGTTTCGGCAGTCTGGGCTTGGTGCTCTGGGAGCGCGCGCGCGGCATCGACCACGAAGCAGTCGAAGCGACTTTCGTGCAACGCGCCGATGGGAGTTTCGCGCTGAAGATTCCCGCGGCGCTGCGCCGCGACAGTACCTTCGAGCCCGAAGAGGGCCGGCGCGAACACATCGAAGCCATGCTGGCCTACATCGTCGAACGCGCGGCCCATCGGCTGCGCATGCTCGGCGCGACGGCGCGCTCGCTCGAAGTGCGCGTGCGCTACGTCGACACGCGGCCGACGCGCGAGCTTCAGTCCGACGACGAGACGGGACGCGCGGCGGCTTCGCTCGCCAAACGCGTGGCGCTCAGCGAAGCGACGGATTCGACCGATGCGCTGCTCAGCCACGCGCGCGCGTTGTACGGACAACTCCCCCGCCGGCGCGCGCTGGTCAAGCGCATCGGCATCACGCTGCACGGCTTGAGCGCGAGAAATGGCTGGCAAAACCAGCTTTTCAGCGACCCTCACAAGGATCGCGGCGC
>JAYUOR010000160.1:0-4876 GCA_043760765.1 Planctomycetota bacterium
GACTTCGAGTTTTTCAGAGCGCGAGTCGCTGCGGGTTTTCGTGCACCAGGTCGTGCGTGAGGATGAACATCGGCTGTACGGTTTCCCCGATGCCGGAACGCGAGATCTGTTTCGGCTGCTACTCACGGTGCGCGGCATCGGCCCTGCGGCGGCTTTGGGATTACTCTCGGGCTTGCCTGCGGCGGAACTGGTCGCCGCGATTCGGAGCGGCGATGTGCGCAAGCTCACTTCGGTCAAGGGCATCGGCAAGAAAACCGCGGAGCAGCTGCTGCTCGACCTGCGCGAAAAAATCCTGAGCTTCTCAGCGGTCAGCCAGGGCGGAAGCGTGGGCCGCACGCTCACCGATCAGGGAGCGGAGGACGCCGTCGCCGCATTGCTCGGCATCGGTTTCAGCGAGAAGGAAGCGCGCAAGGCGGTCGAGCGCGCCGTGGCCGAAGTCGGCGGCGCCGACGTCGAGCTCTTGGTGCGCACCGCGCTCTCGCGTTGACCTTTCAGTGCTCGAGCAGACCTTCGCGATCGGCGACGAGCAAAGCCAGGCGCCGCAGACTCTCGGGCGGCAGGCGGTGCAACTGGAGCGCGAGCACGTGACCTGAGTCGAGTTCTGGCCAGTCCTTGGGATGGCGCTCGAACTCGCGATCGAGCGTTTCCACCAGATCAATCAAGAGCCGCCGATAGGCGCCCGCGTGCGCAGTGACGCCAAGCGTCTCGCTCTCGCCTGCGCTGAGCACATCGACCCAGGCCAAGCGCGGATCGGGCGTCTCGCACAGCGCAGTCAGTTGCGCGCGATACTCCAGGCGCTCCGCAATGCTTTGGGGTCCGAATCCGGCGCGGGCCAGAAACGCCGCAATGCGCAGCGGGTGTTCGCTGACCGGCAGCAGCCGTCCGCGATCGCAGAGGTGCCCCTCTTCGTGGACCGCGGTCAACTGCACGAGTTCGTCGAGCGTGACTCCAGAACCGTTCCCGTTGCCCAAGTCGCGTTCGGCCAACACGGCCAGGCGCATACGATCGGACTCGCCGAGCAGCGCTTGCACGCTGCGCCGCTCGAGCCGTGCGAGATCGCGCCGGTTGGCCGGCGCCGAAATCGCCAGTCCGCGCGTCGCCAGGGCCGCGGCACGTCGCGCGCGCTGCGCTTCGCCGCCGAAATCATGCTGCAGGCGAGCCCATACGTCGCGCTCGCGCCGCACCGCGTCGATGTCGACCCAATAACCCTCGTGCAGCGCCGCGCCGGAGATCGTGGCGCCTTCGCGGGCAGCCCGCGGCTCCACGTCAGAGCCCTCGCACCATGCGATCGTTCCGTTCCAGGGCACACCCATGTGCATCCCCGAGCGCGGCTCGACCAGCGTACGCTGCAGGACAGTTGCGTCGGGGCCGCCGCCGCCAAGTACTTCGCCAAGCAGCGCGAAGCGCCCGATCGCGGCAAACGCATCGGCGAAACCTGGCACCACGTCCCCATTCTTGCCGAGCCCGAGGCGTTCGTCTTCCTTGGAAAACGTGGGGCCGGGGTGCACGAGTTGCCCCAGCCAGCCATAACCGTAACGCGGACTCGAGCGGAACTCGCGCAGGCTGATGTCCGGCTGCCAGGCCTCGCCCCACATGACGCGCGCGCCCGCGAAGAGCGGCGACAACGCGTCCAGCAACCCATCGACATGGGCTGCTTGACGCGCGGACGGATCGCCGCGTTCGAGCGGACGAAAGCTCGCCGTCGCCTCGCTGCCCTGGATCGCGAACGAATTGGGATCTGATGTAACCAGCAGCCGGCGGATCGACGAAATCAATTGTTGCCCGGCCGCCGCGCGGTCCTCGAGCGCCAAGGCCAGGTCGAGATCGTGGGCAGCCAGCGCGCCGGCGACCGCGCGCGCCTCGCGAAACCAGCCCGCGCTGATCAATCGATCGCCGAATGCAGCCAGCGTCTGGGCCGCGGAACGATGCTCGACATCATCGCCCGTCGATGCCGGCCTTGGAGCCGCGTCGCCGAGCGAGCGAGCGGCCAGGACGACCGCGAGCAGCTTGGGCTCGCGCGGCAGCCGCCGTTCGTCGAGCACCAGCGCGGGCAGATCGGCGAGCCATTCCTCGACGCCCTGTTCGAACTGTCCGGCCGCGAAGCGCGCCGCGCGCAGCAGCGGACCGGAAGCGAGTCGTCCGCTGCGGTTGGTGGACGCGCGCGCCAAGAGTCCCAGCGCCAGCGGCGTCGGCCGTTCGTCGAGCATGAGTTCAGCGCGCAGGCGATCGCGGGCGGGCGAAGAACGCGCGGCCAGAGCCAGTTGCAAATCGAGCGAGCCCGAGCCATCGGCGATGCGCAAGAAGCGCAAGCGCGCGACCAGCCCCTCGACTTCGAGGTCGGTCAGCTCTTCTTCGCGCAAGAGCCGCATGGCGCGCTGCTCGCCGCGCCGGCCCTCGGGCTGAAAGAACATCGAGAGCTCGATCTGTGCAGCCTGTACCGCAAGTTCGAGGCGATCCACCGGCGCGATCTCGGGCGAATCCAGCAGCGGCAAGAGCCTGGCCAGCGCTTCACGCGGCCGCCCGCGCGCGAAATCGATGCGCGCAAGACCACCCTGAAAGTAGCTGATCTCGAAGGCGTCGCGCGCCAAGCTCAACGCCCGCTGGCCACAACTTACGGCTTTTTGCGCATCGCCTTCGTTGGCGGCAGCCCAGGCCAGACCATGCCAGGCCCAGGCCAATTTCGGATCGAGCTTCGCTGCGCGCTCGAAGCGCCAACCTCCGCTGCGGCCCTCGAGGCGCCCGGCGAGATAACACTCGCCCGCGTCGTCGGGATGCAGCACGAGTTGCGCGCGGTGCTCCGCGAGCGCCTGGACGCCGAGCAGGTCAGCACGCGCGAGTTCGTCGAGAAAACGCCGCGGGGCGATCCAATCGGGCGCCAGCATTGTCGCGCGGCGCGCACTGTCGCGCGCTTCCGCCAGGGCCAGATTCCCGCCGCGTCGCCAACGTTCACGGGCTTTTTCGTAGGAGGCCGAGGCTTCGGCGTCGACGCGCGGCTGCGCTTCGAGTGCGCCGGAGGCGTGACATGCGGCGAACAGCGCCAAGAGCAAGAGGCACGATCCGCGCGCGACAAGCATGGCCAGCCGAGCGCGGACCGTGCGGCGTCGCGGACGCCGTGGCTCCCAGACATGCTGCTCGGCGCGGGGCGACAGGCGCTCAGCCGCGGGGGCCGGCTGGGAGCTGTCGGCCCGCTGAGCGTCGAAGCCCCTGCAGGAGCGCTCTCGCAGTCCCGTCGGTCGGAGGGCAGGCCTCGGTAATTCGAGTTTCGCCAAGCGGCCTCCACTTTTAGACACTGGGCGAGTGACTTGAAAGGACCTGGCTTGCGGCCCCCGACCCGGCTGGTGAGACTTCATGGGTGCGAAACCTGACGGCGACGGACTTTCGTGCCTGGCTGGTCTGGTTGTGCGCCTTGGCCGTTTTCACGCTCAACGCGGAGCAAGCGTTCGCCGCACAGGCCACGCAGCGCCCCAAGGACAAGGCCGGGGCGCCCGCGCTGCAGTTGTTCGCCGGGAATTTGAAGGATGCCCGCGCGCGCGCCGCCGAACGCAACGTGCCGATCGTCGCGATCGCGCTACTCGAGAACGAAGCGGACAACATCGCGGCGCGGGACGAATTGCTGGCGTCCGAGGAGCTTGCGGCGCTCAGCCTGCACTGCGTGCTGTTTTTCTCGAACAACGGCCAACACAAGCAGCGCGAGATCGTCGAAGTGTTCGAGGACAAGAAACGCACGCGCTCGGTCTGCTCGGCGTTCGGCACCGCGACCTGCCGCGAGCACCAGCAGCACTGGGACGAGATTTACAACAAGTTCAATCAGGACGGCGAGCTGCGCTGTCCGCAGGTGCTCGTGCTCACGCCCGAAGCCAAACTCGAAGACCGCGTGAGCCCGGGCATGAAACCCGCGGTCTCCGCCATAGCCGAACTCGTGCAGCGCACGCAGGCGAAGCTGGGACGCGGCCTCGACGATGCGGCCCTGGCATCGATCAAGGAAGCGAACAGCCGCGCGGCGCGCGCCGAATCCGCCGGACACTGGGGCAGTGCCTGGCGCGCCTTCGCCGAAGTGCTCGCGATCGCGCCCGACGGTTCGCGCGCCGTGGCGGCAAAGGCGGGGCAGGCGCGCGCCGAAGTGGCTCTTACGAAACAACGCGACGAAGTCAGCGCGAAATTGAACGTCGGCAACGGACTCGATGGATATCTCGCGCTCGAGGAACTGGCGCGCGACTGGAACGGCACTGAACAGGCGGGCGAGATCTCACGCACGCTGAAGCGCGCCGAGAAAGAACCTGCGTTGAAAGAAGCGCTGGCGAAAAAGCGGCGCGAAGACGAAGCGCAGTTGCTCTGGAATGAAGCCGAGGACGCTGCTGTCGCCAAACAACCCAAGGAAGCCGAGCGCAAATTGCGATTGCTGCTGCGCAAGTACGCCGGCACAGCGGCCTATGCACGCGCCGCCAAAGCACATCCCGGTTGGGTTCCCGAGAAGCCGCCTGAAAAGTGACCGGCTACGAACTGGGTTCCTGACGCCTGAGCGCGGCTATCCACTTCCGCGCTCTGTTGCAGCGGATCGGACGCGGCTTTCGGGACCTCCGTCCCAGGCCGGGTACCGGGCTCAAAGCCAGGCCGAATAGCAACTTAGGGCGCCTACGCACTCAAACCCAGAGAAGTCGCACCCGCGCCGGTATGGCGGGACGGACCTCCCTGCGCCTCCGGCCTTAGTCGGTGTGCAAGGAGATCCAGATGGTCCAGCAAGTGTCCCAAGGATTCTGTCGTTCGCTCGAATGGATGTTCGTCGCCATGATCTACGGCTGCACGCTGTGGGTCGGCTTCCTGGTGCTGGGCATCGGACGCATCGCGGGCTAACCGCCGTAGCGAGCCCTGCACTCTC
>JAYUOR010000161.1:0-13685 GCA_043760765.1 Planctomycetota bacterium
CCTCCTCGGAAACCATGCAGGTTGCCTGCGTCGGCGCGCCTTGCCAGCGACGACGGTTGCTCGCCGAAATGGACCTGTTATTCCGTGACAGAGCCTAAGCGTCGCGAATCAGTTCGGGACGGCGGTCGGCTTGGCGCCGGGCAGGCGCGGAGTTTGGCCGCGCAGCACCGAGTTGTCGTTGAACAGGCGCGACTGATCGATCGAGGGCGCCTTGAGCAATTGCTCGACGTCGATCTGGCCCGATTGCGCATAGGCGTCGAGCGCGTTTTGCCAAGTGACGCGCCGCACCCATTCCGGATCGATGCCGCGCTGCAACATCAGCGCCGCCGTGCGCGGCACCGCCAACGGATCGGAAACGCCCCAGTCCGCGGAACTGTCGACGATCAGGCGCTCGGGTCCGTACTTCTTCAGGATCTCGACCATGCGCTCGGAACCCATCTTCGTGAAGGGATAGATCGTGAACGCGGCCCAGGCGCCGGCGTCAAGCACGTCCTGCACGGTCTCCTCGTTATTGTGGTCGATGACCAGGCGCGGCATCGGCAACTTGCACTCCTTGGCGACCGCGAGCGAGCGGCGGATCCCGTTCTTCTTGTCGCGGTGCGGCGAGTGCACCATGACGACCATGTCGTTCTTCTGCGCGAAGTCGAGCTGCCACTGGTAGGCGCGTTCTTCGGCCTGCGTGATCTCGTCGTAACCGATCTCGCCCACGGCGACGACACCTTCCTTGAGCGCAAACCGCGGCAGGATTTCGAGCACTTCCTTGGCCAGCGCCTCGTTGTTGGCTTCCTTGCTGTTGAGGCCGATCGCGCAAAAGTGCGCGATGCCGAACTGCGAGGCGCGGAAGCGCTCCCAGCCCACCAGCGCCGAAAAGTAGTCGATGAAACTGCCCACATTCGTGCGCGGCTGACCGAGCCAGAACGCGGGCTCGACCACGGCTCGCACTCCGGCCGCGGCCATGGCCTCGAAGTCGTCGGTGGTGCGCGCCGTGCAATGGATGTGGGGATCGAAAAATCTCACGGTCGACACTTCAAACCACCTTCGGTACGGGCCCGGCAAACGATCGGAAAGCAAATTGAGTCACGACGTCCGAATCAGCCTGGCGCAAGGCCGCTTGGACGAGCGGATCCTTCTCTTGGGCGATCAGCTCGTCCGGCGCGACGCGCGCGCGTGAAGCTTTGTCCAGGCGTCCCAACGCCAGCGCGGCGGCGGCACGCCCCTCGGGCGTGCCCTTTTCCAGTTCGCCCCGCAAAGCGCTCAATCCGCGCTCCCCGCCGAAGGTTCCAAGGCACAACCACAACTGCGGATTCACCTGGCGGCCGGCGGAACGGCGCTCTTCCGCGAGGTCCAGCGCCATGCGCGCCAGTTCCGCATCGAGCCGCGAGTCCAGACCGACGACGCGCCACAACGGCGCTTCTATGAACAGCGCCTTGATCACGCACTGACGCCAGGCGACGTCGTCGAAGTAGCTCGCGGGAAAGGGCGTGTCACAAAGCGCGGCTTCGAACACGGCGCGAATGTTGGTGCGCGCGCCTTCGGCGACGCGAGCGCGAAAACGCTCCGGCGCGGGAAGCAGCGCAAGTGCGCGATAGAGCGCGCAAAGTTCGCCTGCATCGGCGTAGGCAAAAGCAGCCTCGATGGCGCGCACTCCGCGCTCGTTGTCGGCGTCGGGCAGGCTCAGCACGAGATCGACACGCGCCGCTTCGCGCAGCGTCCAGCGTTCCGGGTTCCAACCGGGGAGAAGCGCGTCGGCCGCTTTGAGCTCCTGGGAGTTCGGCGCGAGCGGCACCGCAGACACGTGACGCGAGGCGAGCGAAATCAGCCCGGCGAAGCGCACGTCGTCGCAGCGCGCCGCGATTTCGCTGCGCGCTTTCGCAATGAATTCGCGACCCGCTGCCGACAGGCGCTGCTCGAGCGCGGCCACCAGCCATTCCTGTGCCGTTCGCTGCATCTTCAGTGCACGCTCGCTGCGCGCGGCAGGCCCGCGCTGAGCGCCAGTGACATCAGCGCAGTATCTGCGGCAAACATCTGGCTGGTCCCCAGGAAATCGTTGACCGATCCGTCGGCGCGTTGGGTCTTGGCCAGCTGCGGCCGCAGTTTCGCGTGCCAAGTCTCGCGCTCGCCCGCCGGCAGCAAGTTGATCGCCAGGGCCGCGTAGTAGTGGCCGAAGTAATAGAAGTAGCCGGCGTTCTGGTAGTAGGCCTCGTGCGGGATCGGCCTGGTGCGCGCAACATCAAGGAAGCGATGCTCTTCGAAGAAGAGCCCCAGCCCCTCGCGCAACCTGTCGGACGTGATCGACTTTTCTCCGCTCGAGGCCAACGCCCAATTGCAAACCTGGATGCGGCCCAAGCTGCCTTTGACGTTGTTGATCATCTCACCGCCGGAAATGCGCGGGATCGGATTCAAGTCGTACTCGTATGCGCCGTTGGGCAGGGCGCAGTGACGCAGATAATCGCGCGCGCGTTTTTGCACGGCTGGATCGGCGATCCAGCCCAGCGCCTGGGCGCGCACCACGCTCGGCAAGACCAAGCCCGTGCAGAACGAAGTCGCCCACTTCGGCCGCTCAGTGAAGGGCGGGTCGTCGTAGTAAGCCCAGCCACCGTTCGGCGTTTCGTTCTTGAGCAGCACGCGCGCGGATTCTTTGCCCCAGGCCGCAATCTTCTCGCGCCAAGCCGGTGAGGAAAAACGCGCGTCCTCGAAAGCTCGCACGCTCGTCACCAGGCCGTACAACGCTGTCCAGGAATAGTCGACGTCCCAATCACTTCCCCGTCGCGCCTGGCGCGCGCTGCACAGGTAGTCGAGACCGCGCTCCAACGCCGTGTTGCGTTCGGGTGTCGGCTCGCACTCCATCAGCGCCAGCACGCACAAGGAGTTCGCGGCTAGGTGCCAGGCGTGGAAGGTTTCGATCGAAAAGCCGATCACCGACAGCGTCTCGGCGACATCCGAGCCCCAGCGTCCGTCCTCGCGTTGGTTGGAAAGGATCCAGGCCAGCGCGCGATCATTGACCGCTCTTGCCTGCGCCGGAGTCATGCTCTCGGGCACGTCGAGCGCATCGCGCACGAGTGGCGTTTCCTGCTTTGCAGGTACGGCTGGAACCTGGGCGGCCGGGCAGGCCGCGAGCATGAGCGCGAGGTGGATCAATCTACTTCCCCTTGGCCGCGGCCGGCACCGTCACAGGCGTCGCGCGTTCAGGCAGACCAAGGGCCAGCGCCAGGGCAGCGAACGAAGTCCCGGCGGTCACGCTCCACGATTGGATGTGGAAGTCGCTCGACGAGCCGTCCTCGCGCAAGGTCTTGGCCAAGTGCGGACGCAACTTGGCATGCCAGTTTTCACGCTCGGCAGCAGGTAGAAGATTGATCGCCTGAGCGCAGTAGTAGTGCCCGAAGAAATAGAAGTAGCCAGCGTTCGCGTAATAGGCCTCGTGCGGGATCGGCCGCATGCGCGCGACGTCGAGGAACTTGTGTTCTTCCATGAACTGCCCAAGGCCGACGCGCAACTTGTCGGGCGTGACCGATTTGTCGCCGGTCGCCGCCAGCGCCCAGTTGCAGACCTGGATGCGACCGAGACTGCCTTTGACGTTGTTGATCATCTCGCCGCCGGAGATGCGCGGAATCGGATTCAAGTCGTACTCGTAGGCGCCGTTGGGCAGCGCGCAGTTGCGCACGTAGGCCTGCGCGCGCTTGAACATCGGCTCGTCGATCTTCCAGCCCAGCTTGATTCCGTCGGCCAGCGCGGGCACAACGCACGCGGTCGCGAAACTGGTCGCCCACTTCGGCCGTTCGGTCGGGTAGGGATTGTCGTAGTAGCCAAAGCCACCCATCGGCACCTGCTGCTCCTCGAGGAACTTCGCCGCACGCTGCGCGCGCGCGTCAATCTTCGGCCGCCACGCGGGCGACTGGAAGCGCGCGTCGTTCGCCGCACGGTCGAGCGCGATGTAGGTGTAGAGCGCGGCCCAAACCGTGTCGTTGTCCCAATCGTTGCCGCGCAACGGATCGTCGGCGGCGAGCATCCAGGCCATGCCCTTCTCGAGCGCGGCGCGGCGCTCTGGCGTCTCCGGCGATTCCATCAACGCCATCAGCGCCAGTCCGTGGGCCCCGATCTGCCAGTCTTTCCAACTGCTGACCGCGTAGCCCGAATCCAGCAATCCCTCGATAACGCCGTAGCCCCAGTGGCCGTCGGCGGCCTGCGTCTTGGTCAGGAAGAGCAGCGCGCGATCGAGGCAAACGCGTGCCTCCGCGGCCGTCATCGTGTCGGGCACGGGGTCCATGTTGCGGACCACCGGAACCTCCTGGCCCTTGGCCGGAGCGGTCTGCGCCGCGAGCGGCAGGCAGACAAGCGCAAGCGCGAAAGTCAAGGTCAGCGCTCTCATGCGCTCACGCCCCCTTCGCAGCGGCCTCGGCTTCGTCCTCGTCGGGCTTCTGCGCGTCGTCGAGCTTGTGGCGCGCGCGCATCAGCTCGAGTTCATTGTGCGCCTGGGTCTTCTTCATCTTGGACTCGGCGCCGGTCACGCCGTCCTGGGCCTTCTTGAGTGCCTGACTGAGCTCTAGCTCTTTCACGGCCCAGGCGTGCGCTTGCTTGTCGGCGGCGCGTTTCTTCGTGAGCTCCATTTCGCGCTGAGCCAGCTCCATGCGGAACTTGCCACGCTGCAACACGAGTTCCTTGGTCATCTTGGCGAAGTCGTCGGCCTTGTACATTTTCATCAGCTCTTCGAGTTCCTGCTTCTGCTCGAGCGCTGATTCGACGCCGCGGTCGACATCCATCTGCTGGTCTTCGAGTTCCAGCGGCCGCTCGACCTTGGTGAAGTGGTCGAGATCGCGCTGCGCGGCCTGCAGAGACTGGTTCGCCCGTTCGAGGTCGAGCTTCGCGTCGCGCATCTCGAATTCGGCGTCCATCTCCGCCAGCGCAAGTTCCATGCGCGCGTAGGTGACCTCGCGCTCCTTCTTCTCCGCCTTGCGCGCGGCCTTCTTCGCATCGGCCTCGGGCAGCGGCACGCCCGCGACCGGCTTGGTTCCAGAACTTGTCGCGGTGACCGTGGTCGTGACTTCGCTCGCGCCGGCCCCCAAATGGGTCGCGGAATTCGGCGTCTTGTCATGCGCATCCCCCGCATCAAGGGCAAGAACGCACGAGGTCGAGAGGCCGGCCAGGAGCAGAGCCGCAAATGAGTGACGAAGGAGAATGGACATAGGCATGATTCTTTCTGGGGGGGGGACCTGGTACGAGGTTGGCGCCAAAGCGCCTGGCGACGCCGACATGATGTCCCGAGCGCCCCGCGAAGGGAAAGGCTGGGGCGCGTTTTCACATCAAGCTCACCCGCAGCGCCGCGATCCGCCCCGTTCGACAGGCCTGCCTCCGGGCGGGTACGCTGCTCGCTTCCACCCCGCACGGACGACGACTCCCATGACTCACGGAAACTACCAGGTCCCGCTCCCCGTCAACGAACCCGTGCGGGCCTACGGCCCCGGTTCGCCTGAAAAGCTCTCGCTCAAGGCCGAACTGGCGCGTCAGTCGGCCGAAGTGATCGAGATCCCGCTGATCATCGACGGCGAAGAAATTCGCACCGGCGTGACCCAGGCGGTCACGCTGCCGCACGCGCACCAAAAGCGCGTCGCGCTCGTGCACATGGCCGGTGCCAAAGAAGCGGCACTAGCCTGCGAAGCCGCTTCGCGCGCGCGCCACGACTGGGAACGACTGCCCTGGCAGGAACGCGCTGCCGTGATGCTGCGAGCCGGTGAATTGCTGGCCACGACCTGGCGCGATCGCATCAATGCCGCGACGATGCTCGGTCAATCGAAGACCGTGCACCAGGCCGAGATCGATTCGGCCTGCGAATCGATCGACTTCCTGCGCTTCAACACGCATTTCGCCGCGCGCCTGTATGCGGAGCAGCCGCAGTCCGCGCCGGGCGTGTGGAATCGGCTCGAGCACCGGCCGCTCGACGGCTTCGTGTTCGCCATTACGCCGTTCAACTTCACGTCGATCGCCGTCAACTTGCCGAGCGCGCCCGTGCTCATGGGCAACACCTGCGTCTGGAAGCCGGCGACGACTTCGCTGCTCTCGAACTGGCACATGATGAAGTTGTTCGAAGCCGCCGGCCTGCCGCGCGGAGTGATCAACTTCCTGCCCGGCCCTGGCGCGCTCGTCGGCGACGCCGTGCTCGGTGACAAGCGTCTCGCCGGTGTGCACTTCACCGGCTCGACCGGAACCTTCAATGGCATCTGGAACACCGTCGCGAAAAACCTCGGTCATTACGGGCAATACCCCAGACTCGTCGGCGAGACCGGCGGCAAGGATTTCGTCTTCGCGCACCCGTCGGCGGACGTGCAGGCTTTGTGCGTGGCTTTGCTGCGCGGGGCCTTCGAGTATCAGGGACAAAAGTGCTCGGCCGCGAGCCGCGCCTACATCCCCAAGAGCCTTTGGAAGGAAGTCCAGGCGCGCCTGGGTGCGATGCTGGCCGAGGTCAAGATGGGCGACGTTTGCGACTTCACGAACTTCGTCGGCGCCGTGATCGACAAGAAGTCCTTCGCTCAACAAAAGAGCGCGATCGCCGCCGCCGCCAAGTCGCCCGACGCCAAGATCCTGTTCGGTGGCCATTGCGACGACTCGACCGGCTGGTTCGTCGAGCCGACCGTGATCGAAGCGAAGGATCCCAAGTACGCGACCATGTGCACGGAGTTGTTCGGCCCGCTGCTCACGGTGCACGTCTACGCCGACGGCAAGTTGAACCAGACGTTGGAGAGCGCCGCGACCAGTTCGGAATACGCCTTGACCGGCGCGGTTTTCTGCGAGGATCGCCTGGCCCTGACGCCGATGATCGACACGCTGCGTTTCGCAGCTGGCAATTTCTATGTCAACGACAAGCCGACCGGTGCGGTCGTCGGCCAGCAGCCCTTCGGCGGCTCGCGCATGTCCGGAACCAACGACAAGGCGGGCTCGATCCTGAACCTGATGCGCTGGGTTTCGCCGCGCACGATCAAGGAAACCTTCGTTCCGCCGCGCGATTGGCGCTATCGCTTCCTGGACGAGGCCTGATTTCTGGGGCGGGCTGGACTTTTGCCGTCACGCTCGCGCCGGCCAGGGCAAGATGAGTGCGGATGCCCCCCCGCACAATCGAAGCCGCGTTCGCGGAGTTTTGTGAGCGCTGTGACCCGGCCGCAATGGCCGAGGTCTTCGACCGGGCGGCGCCGGAATTGTTGCCGCTCGCCCGCCGGCTCACGCGCGGCCGGATCGAAGCCGAGGATCTGATTCAGGAGACCTTTCTCGCGGCCATCGAACATCGCGAGAGCTTCGATGCAGCGCGCACGTTGATGCCCTGGCTGGTCGGAATCCTTGTGCGCCAGGCCAGTAGCGCGCGCCGGCGCGCCCAGCGCGACATCGATCCTGGCCGCATCGAGACCAGAAGCCCGTCGGCGCCGGACGAAGAAGCAGAGTCGCGCGAGTTCCAGACGATAGTCATGGAAGCGCTGGGCCGGCTCTCGAGTCGCGACCGCGCCGTGCTCGTGCCGCTGCTCTTCGACGGCAAACGCGCGGTGCAGATCGCGCGCGAACTAGGCAGCCGGCCGGACACCATCCGCATGCGCATTCACCGCGGCATGGAACGGCTGCGCCGACTCCTTCCGGCGGGTTTTGCACTGCCCGGCTTTCTGCATCTCGGCCGGGGGCTGAATGAAGTCCGCGCGGAAGTGCTGCGCGCCGCAACCCGGCATACCGCCGCACCGATCGCCGTGCCCGTCGCAGCGGGAACCTCGACGGGACTCGGCGGTCTGTGGATCGTGCTCGCCTGCGCGTGTTCGCTGTTGTTGCTATGGAAGGTCGCGGATCCCTGGCTGCGGAGCGCGCCCGAACTGCCGGGCTCCGGGGCGCTGCTCGAACCGGATGCGGCAAGCCCGCCCGTTCGCGACCTGCCCATTTTCGATCCGGCCGCAAATCGAGAAGTGGCCACGGCTTCCCTGCTGCCGGAGCCGCAGCCCGTCTTGCCTGTGGACGAGTATTGGCTCGCGGGCCTGGTGGCTGGCTTTCAACCCGCTGAATTCGAGTCGGCGCGGATCGAGGTTCGCGGTCTTGGGCCACAGCCCATCGTCCTGTCCGTGGCGGCAAAACTTGGGGCGGCGGGGAGCTACAAAGTCAACGTCTCGCGACTCGCCGCGCTCGGCGCTCGCCGGCTGCTCGTGCTCGTCGATCACCCGAGCTATCTGCCGGCGGAAATTCGCGTGGAACTCGATGGTTCGCTGCGCGTGAACGCAAACACGATTGAACTGCAGGCTGCACGCGTGGTCCTGGGAAAGGTGCTCGAGCCGGATGGAACGCCGGCGGCCGGCGTGCGTGTCGGACTTTTTTCACTGAGCCCTGGAAACCAGGACGTGATGCCGATCGACAAGCTAACGACGCCGGCAGGCGGTGCTTTTCGACTGCGCGCGCCGGCTGGCGGAGCCTACGCGCTGATCGCTTTCCGCGAGGGCATTCGACCGGCCTCGCGATTCATCGATTTGAACACGGGCCTGCTCGACCTGGGCACACTGCGGCTCGAAGCGGGACTCTCGATCGCCGGAGTGCTGCACGCTGCGAACGGGGTTCTGCTCGAAGGCACGCAGTTGCGCTGCGAGGCCTCGAAGCCGCCCGGCGAGCGCCGCCTGAGGCTTGCCGACAGACGATTCCTGCGCATTGGCGACAGCGTCGAGATTGCGACCGCGATCGCGACCTGCGACGCGCAGGGGCATTTCGAATTCAGCGGACTAGGTCCGCAGGTCTGCGACATCGGCGTCGAGCGCATGGCGGGTGTCGACGCGATCGCGTGGGATCCGTCAAGATTCGGATTGTTCGCCTGCGCGAGCGGTGTGCGCGCGCCACGCTTCGACTTGCCGCTCGAGCTGCCCTGGTCGATCTTCGACATCGAAGTTCCCGCGCTGACGCAGGCTGGTCAGGGCCGCTTCGAAGCGCCTGAGGATTTTGCCGTCGACATCGCGATGACAGCAGAGCCGGGCCGCGAAGCCGGGGCAGCGAACCATCTGCGACTGCGACCCGCGTCCGGAACGCACACTCGCCTGCAGGTGCACCCGGGCGCGAGTTACGACGTCAGTCTGCGCGGATGCACGAGCGCGGGCGCGGCGGACTTCACGCTGCTGGCGCCGCCGAGCGGAATCTGCCATAAAATCCCGTTGGAATTCAATACGGCCGGCGTTGGCGCGACGCTCGTGCTCGAGTTGGGTTCAAGCGAACTGGCCGCCGCCGAGTCGATCGGTGTGGGCTTTTTCCCGATCCCCGCGGGTGCAACGGCGTGGCCGCGCGACGCTGAGCCGGCGGGCGGCGTGCTCTTCGAGCGCAACGCCACGCTCGATCCGTCCAATCACGTGAGTCTCGCCGACCTGCCCGTCGGGCACTGGCGCGTGCAGGTGCGTGTCGGCGGCACCTACGCGCGCCCCTTCGGCTTCGTGCTGCCCGCCGTCCTCGATGTCGAACTTGCCCCGGGCATGACGAGCACGCGTTCGGTCCCGATCGAACGCGGCGGACGCGCGCGCCTGACGGTGCTCACTGCGAGCGGGGCGCAGTCCACGGCCTCGGCGCGCCTTTTCGATGCAGCTGGCGTCGAGCATGCGCTGCAACTGATGGCTCTCGAGCCCGAGACCGCGCACGAAGAACCAGGCCGCGTCGTGCTCGACGCCCCCAACGATTTCGGCCCGCTGCGCCCGGGAACCTGGCGCCTGGAACTGAGCTCGATGTGGCACGAAACCCTTCAGTTACCCTTCGAAATCAAGCTCGGCGAAGTCACCGAATTCTCCGCCCAGCTGAAAGCGCGATAAGTGCCTGACACCGTACGGCGAATTGTTCCAAAGCCAGTCTGGCCCCGCGAACGCAACGCGTCGTAGGCTGGCGTGATGTCCGAAAACAAATTCCTGCGCCGCCGCAACTTCCTCGCAGGCGCAGCAGCCCTGCCACTGGCGAGCGCCTGCCGTTCGACTCCGACACCCGCCGTCGCGGACGAAACAGCGCGCCTCGACGAACTCCTCCGCGACCTCCGCGATCAAAGCTCCAGCGTCTCCCCCATCGACGAATCCGAGCGCAAGCTCCGTCGCCTGCGGCTCGGCTTGGCACTCGAATCCTCCGGTTGTCAGGCCCTGTTCTGCGAAGCCGGTGCAACGATGACTTGGCTGAGCGGCGTTTCGTGGGGATTCTCCGAGCGCACGTTTGGACTGATCGTCTTCGCCGACGGCTCGCACGCCTGGATCTGCCCGGCATTCGAAACCGAGAAAGCGCGCCTGCGCATCGAAGGCGACGGCCGTCCCGGCGGGAAGATCGTCAGCTGGAACGAACACGAATATGCCTTCTCAGCGCTGGCCGGCCTGCTTCGCGAACAGCGTGTCGAGCGCGTGGCGCTCGAGCCGCAGACGCGTTTGTTCATCGCCGATCGTCTTGGCGCGGCCTTCGGCCGGGAACGTGTGCTGTGCGGCGCGGACATTGTCGCCGACGTGCGCATGGTCAAGGAGCCTCACGAACTCGCGCTGCTGCGCAAGGCGAATGAACTCACCAAGACTGCGCTCGGCCTGGTCGCGAAACACGTGCACGCGGGAATGCGCACGGCCGAGATCGCGCGGCTAGTCGCGCGAGCGGAAGAACGCCTCGGGCTCCAATCGGTCTGGAACTTGACGCTGGTCGGCGCGGCAGCCGCCTATCCGCACGGCGAATTATCCGAGCAGAAGCTAGGCCTGGGCGACCTGCTGCTCGTCGATACCGGCGGCTCGCTGCACGACTATCAGAGCGACATCACGCGCACCTGGGTCGGCGAAGGCACTCCGCGTGCACGCGAAGAACGCGCCTGGCACTCGGTGCGCTCCGCGCAGAAGAAAGCTTTCGAGGCCATGCGGCCGGGCGTCGAGTGCGGCGCGATCGATCGCACTGCGCGCGCGTCGATCGCCGCTGACGGCTGGGGCGGCGATTACACGGTCATGGGCCACCGTCTCGGCCACGGGATCGGAGTCGATGGACACGAAGATCCCTACTTCGACGGCGGAAGCACCGTGCTCTTGCGGCCCGGCATGACCTTCTCCGACGAGCCCGGAATCTACATCCCGGGCGAGTTCGGCGTGCGCATCGAAGACATCATCGCGATCACCGAAAGCGGCGCGGAAGTCTTCGGTCCCTGGCAGGAAAGTCCGCTGACGCCTGTCTAGCTACGGCCCTTGCCGCGCTGGGGCTTCTTGACGCGGCCCTTGGCCAGGATCTTGCCGGAGCCCATGCCCATCTTGAGGACGCGCAGGCGGCCGCGGGTCGGGCCACCGGCCTTGATACGAGAACGTGCCATGGAAGATCGAAGTGAACGGTTTTGGGAGGCAAGGCGTGCGCGCAGGTTCTTGCCGACGCCGTGGAAGCCAGGGAGCGTAACCCGGCCGTTGGAAAGCGGCAAGCTTGAGGCCCCGCCGGCTTTCAATTTCCCGTGTAGCCGAGGTTTTTGAGCGCGTCGGCGTTGGAGTAGCCGGTGCCCTCCTGATCCTTGGCGTCGTCCGCGTGCCAGCGCGACCGGTAGGATTCCAACTCGGCCTTCAACCTGGCCACGAGGTCGGGATGCGCCGCAGCGACGTCCTCGAGACTGAGCCTGTCCTTGGAAACATCGAAGAGCTGATAGGTCTGCCTGTCGCCGAGCCCACGCCTCACGAGCTTCCATTGCCCAAGGTAGAGCACCAGCGTCACGTCCGTGCTGTGCATCTGATCACGGTCCTCGACCAGGATCGGTCGAGCTGCATTCGGGGCGGCCCCGAGAACGCTCAGCGCGTTGATTCCCAGATAATGGGCCGGCGCCGGCAAGCCGGCGATCGCGAGCAAGGTCGGCGCGACGTCCACGCCGCTGATCGGTTCGGCGCTGCGCGGCTTGGGCGGCAACTGCATCCCGGGCAGGCGCACGAGGAACGGAATGCGCACCTGCGGTTCGAGGATGTCGTTGTGCTCGTAACGGCCGCCTTCGCCGAAGGCCTCGCCGTGGTCGGCGCACATCAAGACAGCCGTCTTCTGCCGTGCGAGATCGAGTCCGGACAGGAAGCGATCGACGTTGCGGTCGAGCTCGGCCATTTCCGCATCGTACAACTCGCGCAGGTGAACATCGTCGCGCGGCTGCATCTTGTAGTGCCTGGGATATTTGTCCGAACGCGCGTGGAAACCGTCGACGGGACCGTCGTAGGCCTCGACCCATTTCGCGCGCTCCGCCGTTTCGGGCAGGTACGGCCAGTGCACGTCGTAGAGATTGATCATGCAGAACCAAGGCCGCGGATCGCCGTTGTCGATCCAGCGCGCGGCGTGACCGAGCACTTCTTCCGCAGGCCGGAAAAAATCCTGGAACCAGTGCGGCTGGCCGTTCTGCGAAAGCGGCGGCCCCAATTTCGCGAGCAACGACTGCAGATCGTGGACCAGGGCCCAGGCCGATGTGTCGCAGACCGGCGGATCGACCAGGTCGTCGTAGTGCTCGAAACCAAAGCTCATGCCCGTTGGCGCGGTGAGCACGCCGGTACCGACGAAGGCAGCGGTGCGATAGCCCGCCGCCAACAGATTCGCCGCCACCGACGGCGTCTTGCCTGGCGAGATGCGCTGGCGCGTCATGCGTGCGCCGTGGTCGGAGGGATAGACGCCCGTCAACATCGAGAGGTGCGAGGTCAGCGTGTAGCGCGAGGCCGAGCGCGCCTTGTCGAAGACGATCGACTCGGCCGCGAGTTTTTCGAGTTGAGGAGTGGTCTTGCGCTCATAGCCGTAGATCGAAAGTGACTGCGCGCGCGTGGTGTCCCAGATCAGCAGCAACAGGTTGGGTTTGCCTTTCGCAGCCGCATTGAGCGCGTCCGGAGCGTCGCGGGCGGGGGTCCAGAAAAAACCCAGGGCCAGCGCAGCCAGCCCGAGTCCGGCGGCGACGGCGGAAGCGCGCCAACGCGCCGCGAGCCAGTTCAGACAGAACAGGAGTGCTGCGAGCAGAGCAAGTGCGGCGAACACTTCGAGCCAGGGCCGGGCCTGCTTCAATCCGGCGAGGCCGCCTCCGAGATCGCTGAAGGCGTTCAGGCGCCCATGCGCGAACACCGGCGCGAGCGTGAAAAAAGCGAGCAGCGCCGCGCACTTCGAGGCACTGAACGTAGCGTCGCCACGCTCGCGGCGGGCGATCCACATGCGGGTTGGAACCAGCGCGATCAGGCCGAGGACGAGCCAGAGAAGCAAAGCCTCGAGGAACAGCGCCGCGCTCAGGTCGCGGTGCGGCAAGCGCTCGCGAACGAGGACCGTGTCCATAGCGGCCGCGACGATCGCGACCAGCGGGAGTTGAAAAAGCAGACGGCGCATCAATGAAGGTTCTAAAGGATGACTCGCGCGCGTCCAAGACTCAGCACCCGCTTCACGCCCGGCTGCTTGCGCCAAAGCGCGCTAGCGGGATGAGCGCGCGCGAAAAAACAGCTCGCGTCCGGCCCAGATCAGCAGCGCGGTGGCGCCGGCCTCGTCGAGATTGCCGACGACCGGGATGTTGTCGGGCAAGAGTTCGAAGATGCCGAGTCCCGGGTTGAGGATGTACAGGATGCACACTCCCATGAGCAACAGCAGGCAGACCCGTCGAAACATCGACAGCTTGGCCGGAGGCGAAGTGGGGATCATCGGCAGGTCCATGGCTGAGCCAGCGCCGCGCAGGCTATAGCGGCGGCCTGACGATCATTAGACTGCACTCGATGAGACGGCGC
>JAYUOR010000162.1:0-4869 GCA_043760765.1 Planctomycetota bacterium
CTGGAATGGTGCATTCAGGCGCGCACAGAACTTCACAGACTGGCATGCGGTGATGGTGCCATTTGGGCTCAAACTGATCTATCAGGGCGGTTTGAAGTAAGTGGTCTTCCTGGGAGAGAAGTCGTCGAAATTGAGATTCCGCCAGCATTCGCATTGGCCCAACGTGAGCCCGGAATGCCTGAACGTCGAGTACGAGTCACAACGATCGCTCGTGACGTCGTGATCGAGCTTCACGCGCTTCCCGTACTTCGAGGCATTCTCCATGACCCCTGTGCGGATGAAGACAACGCTGATCAACGTGCGAGCGGACCGGCGGTCATAAGATTTAATCAAACGGGAGCCTCTCAGCACCATTACGCCGGATCCCTGGGGGTGCAGCTCGATCGCCCGTTCGAGATTCCATTTGCTGAGGCTAAGATACTTTCCTTCGAGCTTGAGATCGGACGAGAAGGAGACGGCATGTCAAGCCTAAGCCGTGGTGGCGAGTTCTGGCGAAATGTGGATCTGGGGGTTTTGAATCTTCACGGAAGCCGTCGCCCGCTAGCGCTATACGTTAGAAATGATTCCGGTATTCCGATCCAAGGTGCAAAGGCGACCCTTGACCGGCGGGTTTTTGGACCGACAACGGCTGACGGGCGCACTCTGCTTTACCCATCTGAGGAGTCGAAGCTGGTTTCGGTCGGCGCATTCGGTTATAGGATGGCATCCATATCACTGGTAGATCAGCTCGGCCCCGAGCTCGTCGTGACTTTGTACCCATCCAATCGACTCCAATGGGAGTGCAGGCCGCAACTTGGGACATCAATTCCAACGGGGTTACAGCTATGCATACTTACTCCAACCGAGTTTATCGCTGAGGATGTCGACGAGCCCGTCGGCTTCTCAGATGTCCATGGCGCTACCTCCACCGGAGTGAAATTGGGAGGACAGTTCCGCATACAGAATTTTCAACTGCCAAATTCTGGTGTGCTTGTAATGTCTGATCTACCGGCGGGTGTAGAGCTTGGTTGGAGGGTTATTGATAGGTGGGGCCAAGTAATGGCGACAGATACGGTTGTCCTTGAGCGGGAGGACCGTCGCGTGATTTCCGTTGCCTTACCTCGTCGCTTGGGAAACGTGGCCGCCCGGGTCGTCAACCAGGAAGGGGGCGCCGTGGCGGGAGCTAGAATTACGACGCAGGCGCCTTTTGGACCCTCTGTGCTAGCAGACGAAAATGGCTATTTCGAGCTTCAGGATGTAGCGTTCGAGTCACTAGAACTGGTGGCCGCTTCCGACGGACTGGCAAGTAGTCACTTCACCGTGGGTCAGGCCCTTACGGCTGGTTGCATTCCGCTTCGTCGCGCGAACGTAGTTTGGGTCGAGGTTACAGACTCCCAGGGAGCCCGAATCGATGCGTCGGTATCAGCCGAGCTGGCCACTGGTGAAGTCTTGACTGCTACCGTAGCCGGACCCGGACTCTATCGATTCAATGCTCTACCGTGCGTAGAATGTACCGTAGTCGGAACAACTGCGGAAGGGGCGCATTTCTCTGCGCGCCGGTCAATGGACGAAGACTACTTGACACTACGCCCTCAGCGATAGTCTCTCCGGGGGTACCGCCCGGCCTCAACCCTCTGGTTGCCTCGTCGCTCTGTACGCACACCGGCTTGGTGGGGCAGTGTAACCTAAGATAGCGTCCTGCCATCCCATCTAGTTGACGCGCCGGTCGGGATGCACGCTCGCGTGGATTAGCAATTCACCCCCGCGTCAGTCCCCGGTCGGTTTCAACGCACTGCTTAGCGAGCTTGATATAAGTGGCCCAAGCGCCGTCGCCTTTGCGTGCACGGAAAGATTGCCCTCCGAAACGGAGCTACGATTCGCTCCAGCCCATGGCGCTCCCGTCGCGTAGCAGCTTGGATGGAAAAGAAGGTGCATCTGCAGGCGCACGATCTCTGGGGATGGAAATTCCTAAATGCGACGCGCTCGGACGTGGCCGCGGCGGCTCTCACTTTGGCTAGCGGACGCGGCCTGTCAGAAGGTAGGCACGAAAAGCTCTTGACGGCGCCGTCGGCCAAATGGCCACAACACCGTGAGATCTTGGTCTACGGTTCCGAATTCCGTAGGCAGGACTTGAAGAGCCTCCAACGGGTCGTGCCGATCGGGGTCGAAGCTGGTACCGCACAATTGTGTATACGTACTGGATTGGGAAATAGTCCACGTCGCAGTAAGCGTGGAAGTGTAGGACTCGCTAATCGTCTGAAAAAGCGTCCCTTGCCTGCAGAAGTTCGAGATTGTCTCGGTATACGGCGGCTCGTATGTAATCCAAATCGTTTGCGTCTGAGTAACGGTCTGCGTCACGAGGTCCAGGGTTTGAGTGGTAGTCCAGCTCGTTGACGGTAACCCCATCGTGGTATAAGTCCAACTGGTGGCAGGGCAATCAGCAGTCCGGGACTGCGTACTTGTGGCAGGGTTGGAGGTTGTGCTGCTCGAGGTCGTGGAAGTTAACTGGGTAAGTGTTGTCGTACATGTCGTGGTCTCGGCCGCAAGACCGCATAATGCTTCGGCGCCTGCCGTTGGAAGTCGCAAGAAGCCTGCACCAATAGCATTTTGCCCCCCAAGGGCCAAAGCACCTAACCCTGCCGACAGGAGCCGAAGGACATTCCGGCGTCTCTCGATATCCACCTGGAACGCATTGGAGGAATCGCCGAAGGAGGCATCAGCTCGTGAAGGAACCTTTGAGTCTTCCATGAGAATTTTGATCCGTTGGTTGTAGCTACCCGCTCCGCCCTCATTCCGTCCAAACCCGACCTGCCCAGAGGCCGCCGAGGGGCTCCGATCTGCCCTGGCTGCTGGGTAAGACGTCTGGGGAGCCGCCCACGGAAGCACCCCACGAACCCATAGTGAAACTTCGCCGTGAGGCCGTCAACTCAAACGTGCATTCTAGGCGAAAATTCCCGGTACTGGGTCGGGATCCACGCTGGGGACATGAAACGTCAAGGTTGGCCAGTCAAGCACCCCTTGACATCCACCCCCTAGCAGGCCGTTTATAAAGTCACCTACTCGGCTTCGCGGTGTGCGGCGATGCTGCGTCGCGCTAGGAACGTTGCGCTCAGCGGCAAGGAAGGCCGCCTCGGGCGCCGTTTCGTCGCGCTCCTAGCCTCGCCTTCGCCCCCAAGCCTGTTGCGGCGCCTTTTTCAATGGGCTGCTAGACCGTCGGCCGCCGGTTCGATACCGCCTTATCACCGTGGGATCCGCAGCGACTGTAGCGATCCTGCCCGCCACTCGCCAGCGCCACGGCACGACCACCTCGACGGTTATGGAGCCGCGGCTAGTGCGACCTGTCGAAATGCCCTCAACAGGTGAGGTGTGCAGGGTTCGGCACGGACCCCTTTGCAGCAGAAAACTCACGCTCTCCGTCGTCTTAGATTTAGATTGCGCAACCCGGCGATAGCTGTGCGGCACCCCGCCGAGAAGCTCGAACGAAGTCAAGTGACCATCCTCCACCGGCAATTCCCCGCATGGCACCTGCAACCGTGCGCGAGGGGCTGGCACTCCCGGAATGTTGCGGACAAACCGGCCAGTCCCCCTGACGACTCAACGCTCGCAGCCGTCGGCCGGCAGGTACGATCGCCCCCGCCATGCCCTCCCGCCCCTGGCTCCAGAAGGTCCGCCACCTACTCGGCGAGATCCCTGACCGCGAAGTCGCGCGCCGGGCTGGCGTCTCTCAGACCGCTGTCACGCGAGCCCGCGAGCAGCTCGGGATCACCTCGATGCGCGGTCGCACGCTCGCCTCGTACACGCCCGACGAGGTCCGCCGCCTCGTCCGCCTCAAGAACGCACCGATCACCGCGGGCCGCCTCAACGACCTGTGCCGCTACCATTTTGGCAGCGTGGGCCAGGCCATCGCGGGCCAGGAACAATCAAATCCGAGGCCGCGCCCGCTGACCAGCGCGATGCTCCGAGGCGCGATGTCGTCGGCCGAGCTGGAACGGCTTACCGGCGTGTCGCGGGGCAGCGTTCGGAGCCGGCGCGAAGCGATGGGCATTCGGCGCAACGAGCGGCGACCTCCCAATCGTGCGTGGCTGCCGGGCGTTCGGAAATTGATCGGGAAGATCCCCGACATCGAGATTGCCAAGCGAGTTCATGTGAAGGTCGGGATCGTCAAGGCCGCGCGAACAGAACTCGGCATCACTGCCGCTCCGAAGCGGTCGGCGGCGACCAGCGGCGAGTGGCTGAGGCGGATGTCGAAGGCCGAGCGGCGGAAGGTTCTTGCGGGGCTCGATCCGGTCGACGCGAAGATCCTCGAGGCGCGCTACCTGCGGACGAGGCCGGTGACGTTGGCGCAACTGGGCGCAGAGCTGGGGATCAGCAGGCAGCGCGTGGCGCAGAAGGAGGCGCGACTGCGTGCTCAAGAGAACTGGTAAGAGCGGAAAAGCTCGTCCACCTTGTCCACCTCGTCCAATTCCCCCAGCGGCGGGGTCGCCAAGGCCGATGAGCTTGGACAGCCGCTGGACGAGGTGCTCAGAGACTGTCCAGCCAAGATCGGCCTGCCATGGCTCAAGAACGTTGAATTGGACAAGCTGGACGAGTTGGACAAAGTTTCCGGAGCGGGGACATTCTTGGAATGCGTGAATTCGCGGGAGGCAGCGGCGATCGCGCTGGTCGGGGCGAGGTTCGGAGGGAGCGGACAACGGGTGGCGCAGAGGGAGCGGAGAGCTCTCATGAGGATAGGATGGCACGGATGATGGTAAGCGTCCGGCCGTAGAAACCCGCGCGGCCTGTTCCGGTCGTTCGATCGACCCGATGCTGCGTGCATGCGGCGTTCGAGGTCCCAGGGCTGCCGGTGTTTACGGCCAGGCGCCGATTTTGTCGAGTCAGCGGCCGCGCTTG